>JACRLM010000020.1 GCA_016235255.1 Nitrospinota bacterium
AAGGGCGCGGTGATAAGTCATATGCGGCGTGTCCAGAAATCACCGGACCTGGTGATATCGTACTTCAACGGCGAAACGACGAAATACGCGGCTTGATACATATATAATAATGTCTATATTATTATGAGACGGTTAATAAAGACCCTGCAGGCCCAGATCGAACCTCATTTCCTGTATAACACCCTGGCCAATGTCCACAGCCTGATAGAGACCGACCCGAATACCGCCTCGGCCATGCTGGAGAATTTCATAAAATACCTGCGTTCGTCCCTGGCCCGCAGCCGCGACACGGAAGTTTCGCTAAAACAGGAGGTGGAGCTTCTGCGCGCCTATCTGGACATCCAGAAGGTCCGTTTAAGCGGCAGGCTGGAATACTCCATCCATGTGGACGATGGTCTGATGACTTTCCCTCTCCCTCCCATGCTCCTGCAACCGCTGGTGGAGAACGCCGTCAAGCACGGAGTGGAGCCGAAAATCAGGGGGGGCAAAATAGAGGTCACCGCCAGGGAGGAGAACGGGCATGTCCGGCTGACCGTCGCCGACAACGGTATAGGATTCACCTCCGGCGTGGCCGATGGATTTGGGCTGGTGAACGTCCGGTCGCGGGTGAACTCGCTGTACGCGGAACGCGGGCGGTTTTCGCTTTGCGGCGGGCCGGACGGCGGGGTGACCGCGGAAATAATCGTTCCGAGGGAAAAATGACGCGGGCATTGATCGCCGAGGACGAGAAGGAACTGCGCGGGCATCTTGCGCGGACCCTCAAAAAGCTGTGGCCGGAGCTGGAAATTTGCGCCATGGCAGGGAACGGGGCGGAGGCGCTGGCGATGTTTGAAGAACATAAGCCGGACATCGCATTCCTGGACATCCGCATGCCCGGCAAATCGGGGATGGAAATCGCCCGGCGGATGAACGGCTGCCATATCGTCTTCGTCACCGCATACGACCAGTACGCTGTGGAAGCGTTCGAACAATACGCTGTTGACTACATTCTCAAACCGGTGACGGAAGAACGGCTTGAAAAGACCGTGTCAAGGCTCAAGACTGCGGCGAAAGGTAATTCGGATATTTTCGCCCAGGCCATAGAACAGGTGGCCGCAAGGCTGGCCGCTCCCAAAAGCTGGCTGCAGTGGGTGCGGGCGCAGTCCGGAGCATCGGTGCGCATGATCCATGTGGACGACGTCGTATATTTCCGTTCGGAGGACAAATACACCGTGGTGCGCCTTGCGGACGGGGAGGCGCTTATCAGAAGCCCGCTAAAAACCATGGAAGCGGAGCTGGATCCGGGACTGTTCTGGCGCGTCCACCGCAACGCCATCATCAACATACGATGGGTGGAAAGCGCCACCCGCATGCCGTCCGGCGCGCTTTCCCTGAAGCTCAAATGCGTGGCGGGGCATATAACCGCAAGCAGGCAATACGCGCATCTTTTCCACCAGATGTGACCAGTCTTTCCGCGCACCGCCCCGGGTAACGCCGTATGTCCCCCGCTATGACTTTAATCATACTTTAGCGCTCCCGTAAGGCGTACATTAAATACATGAATTAGCGTTCCCAGGCCACTATCCATTGTGGTGGCCGCCGCCAGGCGGACATGGGAGCGACAGGGGTCTCTTCCACTCTTAAACAGGGAGGGTATTATGGCGCCGGATGAAAAAGTGGACAAACCTGTATCGGGCTGGCAACTGTTCTTTGACGACGTTTTCCTGCTGTTCTTTCTGAGCGCTGCAATCATGTTCATCTCTTACACAGTCTGGGGCCTGATAGAGATCAGCAGCGTCCAATATTCAACCTTGGTCGGTAAATAGGGGGGGGTGGATCATGAGCCTGACTTCGCCGGAAAAACACTGGTGGGACTCGCCGCTCCACCGGGACGAAAAGATATGGATAACATTGGCGCTTATCTGGTGCATGTTCCTCACGGGGTTCATGCCGTACTGGCACCTCACCGGGGAGCAGAACGCCTCCTCGCGCTACGCCAAGATGTATGCCGCCGATTTTGAGAGGCTGACGGACGCGTTCATTGAAAAATACAAGGTCGGGGAGGAAAAGGGGATCCCTGTGGTGGCGCCTCCCGCCGGGGCGGACATCTTCCTTCGCTCCCGCCAATGGTCGTGGGACCCGATCCTCAAGCTTAAAACTGGCAAGCAGTACAACCTTCACCTGTCGTCGGTGGACGTGAACCACGGGCTTTCCGTGTTCCCGATGAACTTCAACTTCCAGGTGGTGCCAGGGTATGACAACTGGCTTTTGATAACCCCGACCAAGGCCGGGGAATACACGATAATCTGCAACGAATTCTGCGGCATCGGCCATCACACGATGATCGGCAGGATTTACGTTGAATCCTGAAGGGAGACGGATCATGGTCACACAAGCGGCTGACTTCAGGACATGCCCCACCACGGGGCTGAAGGTCCACCTGCCGGCGGAACTTCTGATAAAGGTGAACGCGGTCACGGCCATAGTGTTCCTGCTCGTCGGGGGGATACTTGGCCTTTTGATGGCCCTCACCAGGTGGCAGGCGGTGCATATCCTCAACGACGAGTGGTTTTACCGGCTCCTTACGCTCCACGGCATAGCGATGCTGGTGGCGTGGATAATCTTTTTCGAGATGGCGATACTGTATTTCTGCGCGGCGATCCTGCTGAACAGCAGGCTGGCTGCGCCATGGGCGGGGTGGCTGCAATACGGCCTCATGTTAGTGGGGGCGGCAATGGCGGCGGTGGAGATCGTCATCGGCAACGCGGACGTGATGTTCACTTCCTACGTGCCCCTGAAGGCGGACCAGTTCTATTACCTGGGGGTGATCCTGTTCGCGGTGGGGGCCATCGTCGGCTGCGTGGTGTTCTTCGCCACGCTGATGATCGCCAAGAGGGACAAGACCTATGAAGGCTCCGTCCCATTGGTGGTGTACGGAGCGACGGCGGCGGCCATCATCGCCATCATAACGCTGGCCCACGGCGCCATGACCATGATACCCACGTGGCTGTGGGCGTTGGGGGTGGTCCCGATGATGGACGCGGAGACATACCGGCTGCTGTTCTGGGGCTTCGGCCATTCCAGCCAGCAGATCAACGTGTGCGCAATGGTGGCGGTGTGGTATGGGCTGGGCGCGCTGACAGTGGGCGCCAAGCCTGTGAACGAAAAGGTGTCGCGCATCGCCTTCGCGCTGTACATTTTCTTCATTGATATCGCGTCCGAGCACCATCTGCTCACGGACCCGGGCCTTTCAGCCGCGCATAAAAGCTGGAACACCGGCTACTTCATGCACATGGCGGTGCTGGCCAGCATGATCCACGCGTATTCCGTCCCGGCGGCCATTGAAGTGGGCCTGCGCAAGAAGGGATACACCAAGGGGCTGTTCGAATGGCTCAAGAAAGCGCCGTGGGGCGATCCGTCTTTCTCGGCGCTGGCGCTTTCCATCGTGGGCTTCGGGTTCCTTGGCGGCATAACCGGCGTCATAATGGGAACGGAGCAGCTTTCCATACTGTTCCATAACACGCTGTACGCGCCGGGGCATTTCCACGGAACGGTGGTGGCCGGCACCACGCTGGCTTTCATGGGGCTCACATACAAACTGCTGCCTCTCATATTCAGGCGGGAGCTGGCGTTCGCCGGGCTGGCCAAGGCGCAACCTTTCGTTTACGGGCTCGGGCTTTACGTCTTCTGCCTTACGATGATGTGGGCCGGGACATTCGGTGTTTCGCGCAGGCAGTGGGACATGACAGGATCATTGGCGCCGTTCCAGGTGAACTTCGGCGCCATGGCCGATCTGGGTGTGGCCATAATGGGCATTTCCGGCGTGGTCGTGTCCATCGGCGGGGCCATGTTCGTCATCGTGGCGGTGGGGACGCTGCTGCTGGGCAAGAAGATAAACGCGTAACAGGGAGGACATTCCATGTCAGAGGAAGAAAGACCCGAACACCAGCCCAAGGGGACGTTCGTGATCATCATGATCTTTTTCGCCACCTTTGTGGTGTACTACTTCATGAACTGGAAGTTCCTTTCGGAAATCTGGAAGCTGGGTTAAAGGCGCGGAGGGAATGATGTGTCCGGTTCAGCAAAAGCCACGGGGGGCATTAAACCGCCTCCCGTGGCCGTTGGCCGCGTTGCTCATCGCCATGGCCTGCGTCACGCTTTCCGGCGATTCAGGAGCGGCGACGCCAAAGGTGGATCCCGTCCTTGCGCGGTCGGAAGGGGCGCTTGGCAGGACGATGGGCAACTACCGCCTGCTGGATCATGACGGCGAGTATTTCCCGCTCTACAAGTTAAAAGGCTCGCCGATCCTGATAAGCTTTATGTATATTGACTGCAACGGCCCATGCCACCTTATCAACCAGAGCATAAAGAACCTGCGGGGGCGGATCGATCCATCGGTGATGGGAAAGATGACAGTCCTGTCCATCACGCTGGACACGCAGAGCGATTCGCCGGCCCGGCTCAAAGAATACGGTTTCGGATTCTCCAACGGCGCGGACAACTGGATTTTCGCCACGGCGGACAGGGAAACGGTGGACATGATCGTTAAGGACCTGGGATTCGACTATAACAAAGCCGTGAACGGGTTCGACCATATGAACAGGCTCACCCTCATCGGGCCGGACGGGGTGGTGTTGCGGCATTTTTACGGTGTTGATTACGATCCGAAGGAAGTTGAAAGCGCGGCGCGGGCCGCCATCTCCGGTTCTTTTGTGATAACCAGCAGGCTTGCCGGAGCGTTCAACTCCATCATGCTCTCCTGCTCGGCCTACGATCCGTTGACGAAAACCTACAAGCTTTCGGGCTTTCTTGTGGTCCAGTGGGCTTTGCAGTACCTTCTGGTGTTCGGGACGCTCGGCTACTATTTCAGGGGAGTTCCGCGCAAACTCATATCATCGCTTTTTCACTCGCACCCGGGGGGACACGAGCGAAACCTGGCCGCGCTCAAAGAAGCGCCTTAACTGCAATGGACGTGCAAAGCGGCAAACCATCTCCGGTGGCGCGGGAAAAGGCCGGTTCGCGCAAATTCATACCGTGGATTTTAAGGCCGGGCAACATTATCCTGATAAAAGTCCAGGAATGGCTCAACAGGATTTTCACCCCTTCGCTCAATCCTTTTTATTTTCTGGGCGCGGTCTCTTTTTTCCTTCTCTGGATAGTCATCGCAACGGGGGTCTATCTGTGGTGGTTTTACGTCCCCACGTCGGACGGGGCGTACGAGTCGGTGCGTACCATCTCCGAAAAACAGTTCCACATAGGCGGGCTCATCCGCTCCCTGCACCGGTACGCCTCCGACGGGCTTGTGATAGTCATTTTCCTGCACATGCTGCAGGTGCTCTTCTCGGACAGGTTCCGAAAGTACAGATGGGTGGCGTGGGTGTCGGGGGTGGCGATACTGCTCCCTGTCTGGATAGAGGGGACCACCGGCTATTTCCTGGTGTGGGACAAAAGAGGGCAGATGATCGCCCAGCTCACGGCGGAGTGGATAGACGCCATCCCTGTAATAGTCGAGCCTGTGTCCCGCTCGTTCCTGACGGAAGGGTCGTTGCGCTACATCATCTTTTTCGTGATCCTGTACCTTCACATGACGCTCACCGGCGGCCTGCTGGCGCTGGCGTGGATACATTGCGTCCGGATCGCAAAGCCTCTGATCAATCCCCCAAAGCAAGTCGGCGTTGTCATTATGACGGGGCTTGTGGCCTTATCGCTGATCAAACCGGCCACCAGCATGGCCCCGGCTGATCTGGGATCGCTGTTCGGGACCGTGGAGATGGACTGGTTTTACTTCATCCCTTATTACCTTATGAGCAGGTTTGCGATTCCAGCTTCCGGGATGTGGCTCATCGGCGGCGGATTACTGGCCATTCTGGCCGCCATGCCGTGGATTATAAGGGAGGGGCGCAAACGGCGCGGGGCCGGAGATCCAACCCCCGCCCTGCCGCAGGGGAAGATCGAGGTGGACACCGGTAAATGCCGCGGATGCTCTTTGTGCTTTGAAGCGTGCCCGTTCGAGGCGGTGAACATAGAGCCCCGGACCGACGGGGCGCCGTATGACATGCAGGTGAGCGTGTCTCCGGAGAGATGCGCCGAATGCGGGTTCTGCGTGACGGCGTGCGAGTTCTCCGCGGTGACCATGGACGGCTGGAGCAAAAGCTCGCTTCAGGACAAAATCGTGGCCCTCATGGCGCCTGCCGCGGATGGCGGCGCAAAATCCACCGGTCTTGTGTTCATGTGTGAGCGGAGCATTGATTTTGACGGGGTGCTGACGGAAGACGGCAGGGGGCTCGTGTCCGTGGATGGCGCCGCCGTTATGGTGATCCCGTGCATCGGGATCATCAGCCCGATAATAGTGGACCATTGCCACAAGGCCGGTGCAAAGGGAGTCGTGGTGGTGGGATGCAGGGGGCTGGACTGCCATTACCGCGAGGCGCGCCGCCGGATAAAGGACTCCGTCAATCCTTATCCGTCCACATTCCTTGTAGAGGAGATGAAAGACCGCTTCCTAAAGGTGTTCCTGGTGTCGCCCCTGGAGGTGGCCAAGCTTATGATGGACATCGAGAAGTTTTTCGACAGCGTCAAAGACCCGTCACAGGACGAGCCGGGACCGGATGAAAGGAGCGGCGGATAATGAGGGAACACAGGCTTTCGCTGGCCGGGGCGGTGATCCTTTTGGCTCCGATGGCGCTGATATATTATTTCTCCACCATGCCGGCGCACACTTTCAGCGCGGATAATGAGGCCGCGCTGGTCATCTCTTTAAAAAAAGTGACTCAACGGGAACACATGTGCGATGAGGCGGAACTGAATGCTTTCAGGGAAAAAGCCGGACAAAAGCAAAAGCATATGAGGCGGCCGGACACGGAATGCGGGAGCCGGAGCAGGGTATCGCTCGGGCTGAAAGTATGGGTGGACGGCGCGGCGGTGATGTCGCGTGAAATCCATCCAAACGGAATTAACAGGGACATGCCTGTGTATGTTCATGAGAAGCTGGAGGTGACGGCCGGAAAACATACGATCAAAGTGGAAATGCGTGATTCGAACAGGCCCGCCGGCGAATTCGATTACACTTACGGCATGGTGATAAATATTGAGCCCGGCGGCGTGGCCGTGCTGAGTTTCAGAGGGGAGGACGGCGGCTTTGTCATACTTTAAATATCTGGCAGCATTGGCGGCGCTAATCATTTTCGCGGGAACGCTGCCTGCCATGGCGTTGGCGGACGCAGGATCGTTCGATTTTCACGGTTTCAAGCTGGGAATGACGCTGGAAGAGGCCCGGAAGGCAAAACCGGAAATTCTTGTGGACGAATCAAAGACCGCCAATGGATTCGTGGCCGGCTATAGCGCCTATTTCCATGGATTGACCCTCCGGTTCACTTCGCCCAAGTTGGGTTCACGGCTTTTTTTCGTCCAGGAGACAAAAAACTACGACACTCCTCAAAATCCGGAGCCGATTTACACCTATATGCGGCTCAAATACGGAAATCCCGATTACGCCGGATCGGGGATGTTCAGCGTCAACGCCTTCTGGGGTAGCCCGTACAACAAGGGGAAAAGCCTGAACTTCGAGCTTACTATCAAAGGGGTCAGGAAAAATTTCCCGCTGGTGATCACTCTCAAGGACGCCGATCTGGAAAAGAAAAACCTGGCTGTCATCAAGCAGGCCATGGGCAAATGACCGGGGGGACGGTGAAAACCTCGCCAATAAAAGAAGACCTTTGCACAACTGGCATATCGTCGCGAAAACCACCATTCCCTTGAGGGGAGGGGTTTGGGGAGGGTGCTGGAAAAAGGCGTTCAAGACCGTGGTCAGGCGGCCACTCCAATGTAACGCCGCCATTCTGGCGGCAATTGCCGAGCGGAAATCCATCGCCACAAGCTTTCCTTGCCCCTCCGCCCCATCCGCCATAGAATTGTCCCTCTATATGGAGTGACGCTTTTGCTCGACTATCTTATCATCGGCGCGGGACCCGCTGGGCTGGCCTGCGCCATAGAGGCGGCGAAAAAGGGGGCTTCGTACCTTGTTGTGGACAAGGGTTGCCTGGTCAACTCCATCTTCCATTTCCCGGCGGACATCACATTTTTCTCCACCCCCGACCTGCTTCAAATCGCCGATCTCGTGTTCGTCTCCCCTTCGTTCCGCCCAAGCCGCGTCGAAGTTTTAAAGTACTACGCCGCCGTGGCGGATCATTACGCCCTGAACATAAACACTTTCGAGAAGGTGGAGGAGGTTACGAAAACGGACGGCGTTTTCCACGTCCGCACTATAACCGCCGCCAGCGAGTGGAAGGATTACAAGGCGGCCAAAGTTATCTTCGCCACCGGGTATTATGACAACCCGAACATGCTTAAAGTCCCGGGGGAGCATATGCCCCACGTTTCGCATTATTACGGCGAGGCGCACCCGTTCCGGGGCAGGGATGTGGCGGTGATCGGCGCGAAGAACTCGGCGGTGGAGGCGGCCCTTTCGTTCTGGCGGGCGGGGGCGCGGGTGACGATTATCCATCGCGGCCCGGCCATTTCGGATTCGGTGAAATACTGGGTGCGGCCCGACATCGAAAAAAGGGTGGAGACGGGGCAGATAAAGGCGATGTTCAACACCGCCGTCACTTTCATTTCATCAAAGAGCGTGACGGCGCAAAACAGCGCCACCGGAGAATCCATGGAAATCGCCGCCGATTTTGTTTTCGCCCTCACAGGCTATCATCCGGACACGGGTCTGTTGCAATCGTGCGGGGTGGACATTGACGAGATAACGCAAGCTCCGCAATGCGATCCGGCGACGCTGGAGACGAACGTGCCGGGCCTTTATGTGGCAGGCTCCATCGTGGCGGGCGTGAACAACAACAAGATTTTTATCGAGAACAGCCGGGAGCACGGAAAGATGATCGTGCGCGAGGGATCAGCCTAGTACATCACCGCCGAAAGGGTGTTCCACCCGCCGCACTTCGGGCATTTCCCCTCGTATTGAACGGCCACATGCCCGCACGATGAGCAGGAGAAATGGAACAGGCTCTCTGATTCCATTTTGTACGCCTCGTCCAGCGATTTGACCGCCCAGTCCACGTTGCGTTCCCCCGCGCGGATTTTCCCCTCTATAAGGTGATAGATCGCCGTGTCCGCGTATTTGCCTTCCAGCTTTTCCATCTCACGCCGCGCCTCCGGAAATTTTCCGGATCGCATGTGAACATCCGCCAAAAACAGCCGCAGGATATCCTCCGCCGGCGACGACTCCAGCCCCCAGCCGATCATCCCGGCGGCTTTGTCCCCTTCCCCCGCCTCCGTAAGCGCGTCCACCAGCGCCTTGAGAAGGATCACGGAACGGGTGGCCTTATAACCTTTCTCCAGAGTCCTGGCCATCTCCTTATGATCCCCGGTGAACTCCTGCAGTCCGGACAGCTTCAGGTACGCGGGGATGAAGCCCCCGTCGTTCAGGAGCGCCCCTTTGAGCCCCTCTTTGGCCTCTTCGAGCAGTCCCTTGTTCTCCGACGCCAGCGCAGATTCGTACATCAGCGCCGCCAGCATGCTCCGCTCCTCCACCGCTTTATCGGAAGTGGAAAGCGCCGCGATGTCCTTTTGCGCCTCCAGCGCCCCCTGGATGTCCCCGGCCTTTAGCAGGAGCTCCCTTATCCGCTCAAGCGGGGCGATTGCCCGGCCCGCCTTGATCCGCGCCTCGCGCAGCAACGCAAGGGCCGCATAGCTCTGTCCGCTGGCGGTGTAGTCCTGCGCAAGTTCCATGAGCGCTGTTACATTGTCCGAAGCGGCGGCGCGCGCCATTGAATGCAGCCGCACCGCCTCCTCGATGTCCCCATCCTCCCGTTTGATTGCGCCAAGGGAGATCATGGCCGGGACATGGCCGGGATTGTGGGCCAGAGTCTTTAAGAAAAGCTTTTCGGCCCCGCGCCTGTCTCCGGTATTGAGCCTGTCTTGCCCGTCCTCGTAAAGCTCCCGGGCGCGGCGATCCCTTTTCCTGATCGCGTTGCGCTTCATCACGCCGAAGGATTCGGCCACGGCGTCATACAGGTAAAGGATGAACACCGACACCACCCCGGTGAAAAACGACGCGAGCATCGGCACGGACACCGGCGTTTCGAACGAATGGCCCGGATAAAGGGTGAAATTGATGGAAGTGGAATTGTAGAACGTGAGGTACAGGAACGCTGTCAGGACCGTGGCGAGAAGTACGGTCAGCCTTATTGGCATGGCAACCTGCGGAAGGTCAAACCTCCTTCTCCATCTTCTCCTTGCATTTGACGCAATGCGTGGCGAAAGGCAGAAGCTCCAGCCGTTTTCCCGGGATGTCCTCGCCGCACTCGGAGCACTTGCCGTACTCGCCGGACTCTATCCTGTCGAGCGCCTCGGCGATCTGCACAAGGGTGTTGTGGTTCTTGTCGGATAACTCCAGCATGATGCGCCGGTTGACCGCGCGGCTGGCGTCGTCGTTGATGTCCGGCAGTTCCCCGCCGAACTCCTCCGAGGACGATTCCACCGCCCGCTCGAAGTCCCCCATTATCTTCCGCTGCATGTCCGCCAATGTCTCGCGGAATTTTTCAAGCTCTCTTTTTTCCATGGTCCGTTTCTATTAAATCAGGAGGTCTTGGCCTATTTGCCATTGAGCTTTAAAGGCTCCGCGTCTCCCCAGAGCCTGTCCAACCCGTAATATTCCCTCGTCTCTTCCGTGAACACGTGCACGATAACGTCGCCCGCGTCTATCAGCGCCCACCGGGCGTTCTGATAGCCCTCCACGTGATAGCCTTTCTGCCCGGCGTCCCGCAACGCGTCCTCCACCGCCGAAACGATGGTCTGCGCGTGCTGGCGCGAGGTGGCGCCCGCTATCAAAAAAACATCGGCCACATCAGACAGGCCGCGCACGTCCAAAACCGAGACTTCCAGCGCCTTTTTGGACAGCGCCGAATTATAGCACAACGAAGCTTTTTCTTTTAACGTCATATCCACGGCGCTTTGGGCGCCAACTTTCTCCTTTACCCGGGCTTGTCCTGATTGTACAACCCTTCACTTCTAAGATACCTCTCCACAGCTTCCGGCACAAGATACTTTATCGGCCTGCCGGAGGCCATCCTCCTCCTGATGTCCGAAGAAGATATGTCCAGCGGCGTGATCCGCACGATCCTTATGGTGGAGGGCGCCCCTTCCACTCCTATGGTCTCCAGCGTCCCGTCCACGCTGCGCCCAAGTTCGATGAACTTCAGGTTTTTGTACTTCACCGACGCCACCCCCTGCAGCACGTCCATCAGCGCCGAGGAGTCGTAACCGGGGCGGCTGACAACGATAAAATTCACCGTCTTTAAAAGCGCCAGCGCGGAGTTCCAGGACCCCACGTCCTCCATGGCGTCTTGGCCGAGGATAAAATGAACGTCGCCGCCGTACATCTCGCGGAAAGTGCGCATGGTGTCTATCGTGTAACAGGGGCCGGGCCTGTCCACCTCCACGCGGCTGGCGGTGAAATCGGGATTGCTTTCCAGGGCAAGCTCCACCATGCGGAAACGGTGGCCCGCGTCCAGCAGTGAGCCATCGTCCTTTAACGGGTGCCGCCCGGCCACCACGAAATGAACCTGGGAAAGGCCAGTTTTGAACGCCACTTCACTGGCCGCCGCCAGATGCCCGAGGTGGACCGGGTTAAACGATCCGCCAAACACTCCGATCTTCATGGGAGCTCCGCCGCAAACAGGCGTTTATCTATAATGATTATTGTACTCCGGAAGGGCTATTGGCGCACCTGCCCATCGCCGTACACGATGAACTTAAGTGACGTAAGTTCCACAAGCCCCATGGGCCCGCGGGCATGAAGCTTCTGGGTGGATATGCCCACCTCCGCGCCGAGCCCGAACTGCCCGCCGTCGTTGAACCTCGTCGATGCGTTCACCATCACCGCCGACGAGTCCACCTTGCGCAAAAACTCCTGGGCCGTCCGGTAGTCGTTTGTGATTATCGCCTCGGTATGGCCGGAGCCGTATTTTGCGATATGGTCGAGCGCCTCGTCGAAACTTTTGACGACGCGAACGGCCAGGATAAGGTCGAGATACTCCTCGCCCCAATCTTCCTCCGCGGCCTGTTTGGCCGAAGGAATGATTTTCCGCGTCCTCTCGCAGCCGCGCAATTCCACCTTGGCCTCCCCAAGCGTTTTCGCAATCATAGGCAGGAATTTGTCCGCCACGGCCTCATGCACAAGCAGCGTCTCCGCCGCGTTGCACACGCCGGGGCGCTGGACTTTGGAGTTGAACAATATTTTGTCCGCCATCGCAAGGTCCGCCGCGCGGTCCACATACACGTGGCACACCCCCTTGTCGTGTTTGATCACGGGGATAAGAGAGTTCTCCGTGACGAACCTTATAAGTTCGTATCCGCCCCGGGGGATGATTATGTCTATATGCTTTTCCATTTTCAGCATCGCCAGCACCGCCTCCCGGTCCGTCATGGGAATAAGCTGGATGGCGTTTTCGGGAATCCCCGCATCACAGGCAGTGGCCGAAAGGATCTCCGCGATGGCGCGGTTTGAATGGATCGCCTCCGAGCCGCCGCGCAGAACCACCGCGTTGCCAGATTTCAGGCAAAGCGCCGCCGTGTCCGCCGTCACGTTTGGGCGGGACTCGTAAATGATTCCCACAACGCCGAGAGGGACGCGCATGCGCCCCACCATTATGCCGTTTGGCCGGCGTTTCATCTCTGTCACTTCCCCCACGGGGTCGGGGAGCGCCGCCACTTCGATCAGTCCGTCCGCCATCGCCTTGATCCGCTTCTCGTCCAGCTTGAGCCTGTCGAGCATGGCTTTGGTAAGGCCGTTATCCGCCCCTTGGGCCATGTCCTTTGCGTTGGCGGAGATTATCTTGCCGCTCTGATCAACAAGAGCCTTGGCCATGGCCGTAAGCGCGTTGTTCTTCACCACGGTGGAAACGTCCGCCAGCGGACGTGAAGCCTTGCGGGCGTTTTGCGCGATGGTCTCCACCGCTTCGAATATGGACGCCGCCGCCGCGTTTTGTGATGTCATATTTTACTTCAACCCCAAAACGTCCTGCATGTCGTATATTCCGTTGGGCTGCTTTACTATCCACATGGCCGCGCGCACGGCGCCCATGGCGAAGTTGTCGCGCGACCAGGCCCTGTGGGTAAGCTCCACCCGCTCGCCCGTCCCGGCGAACATCACGGTATGCTCCCCCACCACGTCGCCGCCGCGAAGAGTCATCACGCCGATCTCCTCGGGCTTTCGTTTGCCGATCTGCCCCTCGCGGCCGAAAACGCCCACCTTCTTCAAGTCCCTCCCCACGGCCCCGGCGGCGATCTCCGCCAGCTTCACGGCGGTGCCGGAGGGGGAGTCCACCTTCTGGTTATGGTGCATCTCGAACATCTCTATGTCGTACGTCTGCCCCATGATCCGCGCCGCGTCCCGCACGAGCTTGAAAAGCACGTTCACCCCGACGCTCATGTTCGGGGCGATCACCGCACGGCAGCTCTTGGCCATGGACTCGAAAGTCTTCCAGTGCTCCTCATTAAATCCCGTGGTGCCGATCACGATGGCCTTGCCCGCCTCGGCCGCGATATGGAAGTGGTCCAGCGAGGCGGCCGGGACGGAAAAATCTATGACCGCGTCGCATCCGGCGATGATCTCCTTCAGGCTCGTGGATATTGCCGCGCCCTTATGGCCGATACCAGCCACGTCCCCCACGTCCTGCCCGGCAAAGGGGCTTCCCGGCGCCTCCGTGCCGCCAGCCAACACGGCGCCATCGGTGTCCTCTATCACGTTCACTATCCTGCGCCCCATCTTGCCGGCGCAGCCTGTCACCACTATTTTCGCCATCGCGTTTATCTCTCCTTGCGTTTGCTTCAGGCCCGCGCGGCCTCTTCGGCCAGCAGTCCGCACTTTTGCATCACAGTCTGCAGCCGTTCCCTGTTCGCCTGCCCCATTTGGCATAGCGGCAGGCGGAACTCCTCCCGTATCCTCCCCATCATGGCCAGCGCCGTTTTCACCGGGATCGGGTTTGTCTCGTAGAACATGGAGTTCATCAGGTCCCACATCGAATAATGTATCTCGCGGGCCGCGCCAAAGTCCCCGGCCAGCGCCGCCGCCGTCAACGCCGCGATCTTGTCCGGCACAACGTTCGCCGCCACCGAGATCACTCCCTTGGCCCCGATGGACATCATGGGCAGCGTCAGCCCGTCGTCGCCGGAGAGCACGGAGAAATCGGAGCTCGTGCGCGAGATGATCTCGGATGTATAAGCAAGATCGCCGCATGCGTCCTTTAATCCCACGATATTCGGGTGGGTGGCCAGCCTTGCCATGGTGGAGGTCTCTATCTTCCCTCCCGTCCTGCCGGGGATGTTGTACACGATCTGGGGGATGTCCACCGCGTCGGCTATCGCCATGTAATGCCGGTACAGCCCTTCCTGCGTCGGCTTGTTGTAATACGGATTGACCAGTAGCACCGCGTCCGCCCCGGCCTTTTTTGCGTGGGCGGTCAGGTCTATCGCCTCGTCCGTGGAGTTTGAGCCCGTCCCCGCCATCACCGGAATGCGCTTGTTGGCCGCTTTCACGCAGATTTCGACAACCTTGTGATGCTCCTCGTGCGACAGGGTGGGCGATTCCCCGGTGGTGCCGACGGCCACGATGCCGTTGGTCCCCTTTTCCACGTGCCAGTTCACAAGGTCCGCCAGGGCGGCCTCGTCAACCGCGTTATTGTTAAACGGCGTTACGACAGCGACCCAAGAGCCGGAAAACATGATGGACTCCCGAAAATGTTACATGGAAGAATTATAGCACCAAGGCGGGTCAAATGGAGATGACTTGGCCCTCACGGCGGGCCACTTCCACTATCAGGCTGGAATCGTCCTCTATCCACATCCTGTCGCCGCACGGAATCGGCTCTATCCTGATGTCGCTATTTATCGTGGTGGCCCAAAGCTTGTCAACTTCTTCCCTTTCGAATTTGCCGTCAAAGCGCGGAGACACCACCAGCAGGTCTATATCGCTCCATTCATGTTCCTCGCCTCGGGCGAACGAACCGAAAAGTACGCCGAAACGGACTTCCATGCCCCCATCGTTGAGGTCGCGCAGGTATTTCCTGATGTTTTCTACAACAGCCGCGTCAGCCATCGGAAAATCTCCTCCGCTTTCTTGAAATAAATGGCGGCCTGCTCTTTTGTCGGCGGAGGCTGCAATTCCTCCGCGTATCTTCCTTCAATATTGAAGCCGTTGATAATATTGAAATCGGCTTTTTGCTGGCCGGTAAGTTCGATGCCGGCCAACTCCGCCAACTTGATTATATTGTGGCTTTTGGGCGGAATGTCATTGGTGAATTTGCATACATGCGCCTTTAATATTTTTTCCAACGCAAGATGGACAAAAAACAGGCCGTGACGGTTCCTGCCGCCGCTTATATTAACCGTCTCATAATAGTATTGACATAAGTGGATATATGCGTTACGCTGTAGTCCATGAAGAATACAGATGGGCGCGGGCTTGATAGTAAGACATTGACGCAGTTGCGCAAGCGGGCTGTGGCCTGTGTGCAGAGC
>JACRLM010000021.1 GCA_016235255.1 Nitrospinota bacterium
GAAATCCATTCTTCCCTTGCCAGTTTTCCCGTTACCGTTTACTCTTTTCATGTGACCTCCTTGCTTTCCGTTGTTTTCGTTCAAAAACATGGTAGCAGGTGAGGTCATACCTTCGTTTCAACTAAGTTTAGGACACTTTCTAAAGGGGCGGTCATGATGAAGTTTGAAACCGGCGGCCAGATTCTTCTGGAAACCGACAATGGCAAAGTCGCCTCCAAAATAATAGGGTGGAAAGAAGCGGCCTATTTTCTCGTGGACGCGGTGGACTGGCGGCTTCATCTGAAAACCGGCGCAACCGTGGTGGCCAGGACCGTGTCGAATGGAAAATACTCCGGTTTCTCCACGGAGGCCATTGGATTTTTTCCGGAGATCAACTCCACGATACTCAAATATCCAGAAGAGATAATGGAGTCCGACATCCGCAAGAGCGAAAGGTTCCCGGCGGTGATCCCGGTAAAAATCAGCAGGGACGGCGGCGCTCTTGTTTCCGAGGGGATAGTCACGGATGTCAGCCGCGCCGGATTCCGGCTCAAGTGCGACCTGACGTTTACAGAAGGCGAAACTGTCTTTGTCACCGGAGCCCTTCCCACTGGCGCAAAGTTCAACAAGCTTGCTGTCACCGTAAAAAGGCTGATGGAAGGCGAGAACGTGTTCATTTACGGCTGTGAATACGCGGAGGAAAGCCCTCAGGCGGCGGCGATAGCCGGATTCATCGGCAGGATATCGGACTACAAGGAAATAAGCGACGACTTAAAGCACCCTCTCATAGAGGGGATTCCCGTGGGAGAGCATTGCCAGGTCCAGCTGGGAAGTTTTCTGAAGCTGCCAACGGTTTTCCGGGGGGGTGGCCTCCAACAAGTATATTCTCATAGATCCACCGACACAGGAAGGCAAGCCTATTGTGGCGGGGCGGGGGGAGGGGCTCGTCATTTTGTACATGCTCGACGGCGCAGCCTACAAGTTCGAGACGCAGATCGTAAGGCAATACACCAATCCGGCGCAGGTATGGGCGCTCAACTATCCATACATTATCAAGAACCGCTGCCTGAGAAAAAGCGTCCGCATGTGCTCGCTTATACCGGCCAGGGTGGAATCCACGGATGGTTCCGCCGAGGGGGCGCTTCTGGACATAAGCGAGGGAGGCGGCTGTTTCGCCACCTCCGGCCACGGATTCTTCAAGGGCCAACGCGTTGTCCTGCGCCTATCCCACCCCACCGGCGAGGCGCTCGGGGGGGTGCATTGCGAGGCCCGCAGCGTCAGTCTGAAGGATGGAAAGTCTGTCATTGGCCTTGCCTTCGACGAAAACGATGCGGCGCACATAGCGGACATGGTGCGCAATTACTGCGGATTGTGCGAGAAGGCGCAGTCGTAATCCACGGCGGTTGATGGCCGTCCGTCCCCGCCGCTTACAGCCACTGGCCGCCGGCAGTAGCATGCGGAAATAACAGCCTTTTCAGTTTTCAGGAGAATTACCCGCCCCCTATTCCCGATACTGAAAAACCATTCGGGAATAATGTAACAAAACGAAACTTGCCATAGCCAAAGGGAAACCCGCATTGTGGCCATTAGCAACATCTGTTGTTAAATGCAACGCAATTAATTAAGGTCTATTATCATAACTTATTGTATTTGCATTCATTGTCTGCGGCATGATGATTGCTAATTTACCGTTCTAAAGCAAAAGTTGTCTCCAGGGTAATAGAAATGAGTCAAGAGGCTGTTGAGCGGTTGTTGGGGAGGATACTTACGGATGATGATTTCCGTTTGGCTTTCCGCAAATCCATGAAGACCACCTGCCATGAGAACGGCCTTGTCTTCACAACCGAAGAGTGGAGGATGCTCAGCTCGCTGGACGTGGACAAGCTTGAGAGCGCATCCGGGGTGATAGATAAGGCGATAAAACGGAGCGCGAGGCCGAAAGTGACAGTGTCGCTGGAACTGCCGATGCTGATGGACGGGCGTGCTGGCGAGGGAATTACAGGGTAAAGCCGGGCCGGTTGCGGCCGATTGGCCGGGCTGAAAAAGCGCGGATGCTCAATTGTTCAGGTGGACGATGGACGGGATTGAGGAAGCTTTGGGGGCGTTCCCGGTGCGGAGCATGGTCGGAGAGTTTTGCGACCGCACGGGGATGATGGCCGACATTATCGGCCTTGGCGCCGGCGAGACGCTGGTGGCCGAAGGGATGGCCAGAATATGTGTCCAGTATCACCAGGATTGCCCCAGGGCTGAATTGAAATGCAAGGATTACGGTTTCCAGGGCATGGAAGGGCGGAGCGGGAAACCTGTCGTCAAGCAATGTGAAATCGGGCTTGTGACCGGGATCGCCCCGATTTTCGCCAAGGGGCGCCATGTGGCCAACTTATTCGCAGGTCCGGCCCTGTTGGCCCCGGTGGACGAGGATGTTCTTTGCGCCGGCGCGGCGAAAAGAGGGATGGACGAGACTGTGTATTCTGGGCTTTATCACCGTATCCCCAGGGTGGGGCACGATGATTTTATCGAGGCTTTGGAGCGCATCGCCGCGGCGGTGAACCTGAAGGCCGAAGGGGGTTTTGACTCCACCGCCGATGCGATGGCGCACGAACATTTAGAGAAGGCGGAAGCGGCGTTCATTATACCGGCCCACGACGCGGATGTTCCCGCCCGGAGCGCCGCGAAGGCCCATGGGGCCAAGATCGGGCCACAGGTGGAGATGTGAGAAGGTGAAGCATGTATCTCGGGGGAGTGATACGGATGCCTGATACGATCAGGAAAATCAGCGTGGACGAAATCAAGGTCGGCATGTTCATCAGCCGGCTGGACAATTCGTGGCTCAACTCGCCTTTGATAATGAGCGATTTTAAGGTGGAGTCCGAGCGGGACATATCCAATATCCGGGACTATGAGATAAAGCACGTTTTCATAGACCTTTCCAAAGGATGCGGGCTGGACGCGCCTGAGGAGACGGGGGAGGGCGCCAGGCTTTCCATGTCCGATATGTTTGAGGTGGACATAGACGAATTCTGGGCGGACGCGCCATTGCCGGTGGACCTTTACAGGGTGAGGGGAGGAAGCCTTGATCTTGCGCTCAAAAGCGGAATGACGCTCGACGTGCATTCAGACTCGCTGATCAGGACTGAGGGGGAGCGCACAGCGATGGCGCCCAGGAGCCAGATGGGCGAACTTGAAAATTACAGGCGGGCACGGGAAGCGGCCAGGGAGAAGAACAGGGAGAGCGGATTCGCGGAGGGCTATCTTGATCCGGCCCGGGTCAAAGAGCACATGGCGTTCATGGGCCAGTATCATCCAATCAGCCCGATGTCCCTTGTTCCGGGGACCGTGGTCATGTTCGACATATTCATAAGGATAGACAGGATCATCAACCTGGCCCTCGAACACGGCCGCAGGCTGGAGGCGGACATGCGGGACGGCTGGATTGAGAGGGACGTGAACATCCTTATCCGCAGGGAGGAGAAGGAGAGCTACCAGGCCTACATGCAGGCCAGCCGCAAGGATGTGAAGGATCCCGGGGTGAAGGCGGCCATGGTGCGGGAGAACTCCAAGATCATCGTGGAGAGCCTGGCGGAAAATCCCCGCTGCGAAAAGCTGATGGGGCAGACGAAGGACTCGGTGACGGATCTGATCATGACGGTTATAGACAATCCGGACACTTTTTACGCCATCATGAAGATCAACAATTACGACTACTACACCTTCACCCATTCGGTGAACGTGGCGACCCTTTCCATCTCCCTCGCCATGGCGTCGGGCATCAAGGACGAAAAACGCCTTTCGGACCTGGGGGTGGGGGCCGTGCTCCACGACCTGGGCAAGAGCAAGGTGGACCCGGCGCTCATAAACAAACCGGGGAGCCTTTCCGATGCGGAGTTCCGGCTTGTCCGCGAGCATGTGACCCTCGGCTACGACATGCTCAAGTGGAACAAGGCGCTTCCGGCCGACGCGCTGATCCCCGTGCTCCAGCACCATGAGCGGCTGACCGGGACCGGCTATCCGAACAGGCTGAAGGGTGAGAGGATCCACGTTTACGGCAGGATCGTCTCGGTGATAGACGCCTACGACGCGCTGACCACGACGCGTACGTACAGGGGGGCGATAAAAACTTTCGACGCGCTGGCGCTCATCTCCAAGGGGCTGGAAAGTTATGACGCGGCGCTTTTCGCGATGCTGGTGAAAATCATTCACAGGCAGGAGGCTTGACGGCGATGCTCAGGCTGGAAGTCGGCGCGGACGTGTCCCTTGAGTCGGAGCGCGGCAAGGCCATGTCCAGGATCATGGGATGGAAGACCGGGGCCTACCTGCTGATGGACGCAAAAGACAAACGCCTTACTTTAAAACAAGGCGAGAAGGTGGTGGCCCGGACCCTTTGCGGCGGGGCTTATTATGGATTCTCCTCGGAGTTTCTCGGCCCTATGCCGGAGATAGCGGCCCTTGTGTTCCGTTATCCGGAAAACATAATCGAATCGTCCATTGGCGCCAGCGCCAGGGTGGCGGTGGTCCTGCCGGTGAGCGTCAGCAGGACGCAGGCGCCCACGGCCATGAGGCTTGAGGGCGTGATAACCGCTCTTGGCGGCACGGGATTCAAGATGTTGTGCGACATGGCTTTCAGCCCGGGAGACACCGCGTATGTCACCGGCTCACTGCCGACCGGCAAGAAGCTGGACAGTGTATCCTTTACCGTCGTTCAGGCGGAGGAGCGGGGGAATAAGTTTGAGGTGGCCGGCCAGTTTGCCGGAAATGAGACGGCGGAAGCGGCGGTGGCGGCATATGTGGAAGAAATAGCCTCGTACGGCGCGTTCCCGGAAAACATCGCAAGTCCGGACGGCCACGGGATTCCGGTGGGCGATACATGCCATCTGCATATCGGAGGTTATACGCAGGTCCCAACTGTGTTCCGGGGAGTGGTGGGTGAGAAGTTTATCCTCATAGATCCTCCCGCGCACGGAGCCAAGCCTTTATTGGCGGCCCGAGGCGCGGCCATGGCGATCATGTATATGGCCGGCGGCGTCGCTTACAGGCTGGAGACTCAGATGGCGCGCCATTACACCACTCCGGCGCAGCTGTGGGCGGTGGACTTTACCGGCATGACAAAAAAACGGGGCACGCGCAGCTGCACACGGCTGAATGTGTTCGTTCCAGCGGCGCTCAAATCTGGTGATGACGTCTGTTATGGAGTGATGCTCGACTTGAGCGAAGGGGGCGGGTGTTTTGCCACATCATGCGCCGGTTTTTACAAAGGACAGCGCATGACGGCGCGCCTTGTTTTGCCCGATGGAGGCAAGGTGGCCGGCCTGGAATGCGAAGTGCGCAATGTGGACTCCGGCAGGGAGAAGACATTGGTGGGACTCTCGTTTGATCCTGGCGAAGGCTCCGGGCTTGTGGAGATAAGGAGGTTTTGCCAGTACTGCATGAAACTTACAAGCTGATCGGGTGTGTAAAGTGGCGCCGGATGTTATGGCCGTTTGGCGCTATTTCCCCCCGCGACATCGTGCGCGATGCTGATAGGCTCGGGCAACCGGCGCCGCTTCACGCACCCGATCACAAGTTTCACCGCCGTATCAAGGTCTATCCTGTGGCCGATTGAGACGAACAGCGGCTTTACTCCGTCTTTCGTCCGTACGATCCTGCCGACCACCTCCCTTTTGTCCATAAGCGGCTCCGTGGATCCTTTTGCCCGCGCCGGCTCCCGGTAATCCCCGATAAGCCTGGTCTTGCCGCAGCCGATGGACGGCAGGTCAAGCTCCACTCCCAGATGGCACGCCAGCCCGAACCTTCTGGGGTGGGCGTATCCCTGCCCGTCCACCATCAGCATGTCCGGCGTGTGTTTCAACTTTTCAAAGGCGTCAATGATCGCCGGAATCTCGCGGAAGGCCAGCAGACCCGGCACATAGGGGAATTCCACCGGCCGCACCGAGATGGCATATTCGATCACCTCCAAGGCCGGATATGAAATCACAACTACCGCGGCGGTTGCCATCCCTTCCTTGATTCCCACGTCCACGCCGGCCACTGTGTCCACTTTTTCAAAAGCGTTATTCATGACGACGCGGAGGCGCAGTTCGTTCTGGAGCCGCACAGCCTCTTTCGCGTCAAGCCCGGAAAAATCCACCATCAGCTCCGCGCGCTCCCATAATAAGCGTGAAAATCAGCCATAGTGCCCGTTACGGCTGCGGAACGAAGTTTTTGACAGGGGTGGGAGAAGGCTATGCGCCCGCTGCCATCAGCATCACAAGGATCGCTTTCTGGGTGTGGAGGCGGTTTTCAGCCTGGTCCCAAACCACGGAATTGGGGCCGTCTATCACCTCGCCTGTGACCTCTTCACCCCGGTGGGCTGGAAGGCAGTGCATCACAAGCGCGTCCTTGCGCGCATGTCCCAGCAGTTTTCCGTCTATGCAGAATCCTGAGAAGGCGGTCCTGCGTTCCTCCGCCTCTTCGTCCTGCCCCATGCTGATCCAGGTGTCGGTATATAGAACATGAGCGTCCTTCGCTGCGATCATTGGATCGTGGGTTATCACGACTTTTCCGCCGGTCTTTGCGGCAATGGCCTCCGCCTCGGCCACGATAGCGCTTGAAGGAGAATATGTCTGCGGGCAGCCGATGGATATGGAAAGCCCCATCATCGCCGCGCCGAGCAGCCATGAGTGCGCGATGTTGTTCCCATCCCCGACGTACGCCACCTTGACGCCGTCAAGGCTTCCGCGCTTTTCGATTATTGTGAACATGTCGGTCAATATCTGGCATGGGTGATGCTCGTCCGTAAGGGCGTTGATCACCGGGATGCTCGCGTGGGCGGCCAGTTCCTCCACCTCTTCCTGTCCGAACGTGCGCACCACGATCCCGTCAAGGTACCGGGAAAACACACGGGCGGTGTCCGCCACGGTCTCCCCCCGCCCCATCTGCAGCTGCTGGCCGGACAAGACCACGGCGTGCCCGCCAAGCTGGAACATCCCCACCTCGAACGAAATCCGGGTGCGGGTGGAAGACTTGTTGAACAGCATCCCCAGCGTCTTGCCTTCCAGGAGCCTGTGGGGGACGCCCGCCGCCTTTTCCCTTTTAAGCCGGGCGGCGGTCTTGAAAATCCATTCTATGTTTTCCCGCCCCAGTTCCGGCAGGCGCAGAAGGCCGGTCTTCATGACGACGCCAGGGCCTTCCCCAGGATCGAAAGGGCCCTGTCCATTTCCTGCCGCGTGATATCAAGCGGCGGAAGGAGCCGCACGGTGTTCTGGTTTGCGCAATTGACCAAAAGCCCGTTCTTCGCGCAATCGGCCACCACCTGGGCGCACGGATGGGCCATCTCCACCCCGATCATAAGGCCCAGCCCCCGCACTTCCTTTATCGTCTTGATCTTCTGCCGAAGCCCGTTGAGCCTTATCAACGCATACCGTCCCAGGTCCCGGGCGTTTTCCAGTATCTCCGGTTTCTTCACTTCCGCGAGCATGGCCAGCGCCCCGGAACAGGCGATGGGCCCTCCACCGAATGTGGCGGCGTGCGTGCCGGGGACAAGGCTTTTGGCCACCTCTTCCTTTGCGAACATCGCCCCCATCGGGAACCCGTTGGCGATCCCCTTGGCCATGGTGATAATGTCCGGCTTGACCTTGAAATGCTCGTAAGCGAAAAGCTTCCCCGTCCGCCCGAAGCCGGTCTGCACCTCGTCGAACACCAGAAGTATCTTTTTATCCGCGCATAGTTTTGCAAGCCCCGCGATGAATTTTGCGTTGGCCACCTTCACGCCGATCTCCCCCTGCACAGGCTCGATGAAAACGGCGCAGGTCTTCTTTGTCACGGCCTTGGCCACCGCCTCAAGATCGCCGAACGGCACATGCTTCACCGCGCCGGGAATCGGCCCGAATCCCTGTTGATATTTCAGCTGCCCGGTGAGCGAAAGGGAGCCTAGCGTCCTGCCGTGGAACGATCCTTCAAACGCTATTATATCCACCCTCTCCTTGCTGAAGTTTTCAATGGAGTGTCTTCTGGCCAGTTTTAGCGCCGCTTCATTGGCCTCCGTGCCGCTGTTGCAGAAGAACACCCTTCCCTTGTACAGGCTTTCCACCAGCGCCTTGCCGTAAACGGCCTGGGGCTGGGTGTAGTAAATGTTGGAGGTGTGCCACAGCTCGCCCAACTGCTTTTTGACGGCGGCCACCACCGCAGGGTGGCAGTGCCCCATGTTGCCGGCGGCAAGCCCGGTGACAAAGTCCAGGTATTTTTTGCCGTCCGCGTCCCAGACGTAGCATCGCTTTCCCTTCACAAGGGCGATGGGCTGGCGGCCGTAGTTTTGCGTCAGGTATTTGCCGGCCATGTCCATCGTCTCTTTTGTGTCCATCCCTCTCCCTCGCGAAATAGATAATAAGCAAGTCTAAGGTTCCAAGCGCTATTCTAAAAGATAGGGTGACAGCTTGGAAAGCGGTATTTGGGGCCGGACCCCCGATTTAACGGTGTTTTTTGAAGTTTCCGGGCCGCGCAGCTTTTATTGTGAGGCTTTTGTCCGCAAATGGTACAATCCATAAATCGCCTGGTGGTGGGCGGCGTTACCAAATCAAGTCAAGAAACCAAGGAGCGTTTATGGCCGACTTTAGCACACTGCTGGCAGTCAAAGACCTGATGAAACCTGAAATAGTGACAGCTTCCGTGTCTGTGACCGTGGCGGAGTCGGCCAGGATCATGACGGAAAAGCAGATATCCAGCATCGTGCTCACCGATGGCGAAGGCAAGATAGCGGGACTTATCACAGAGACCGAGATCGTCCGCAACGTGGTGGCGGCGGGCAAGGACGCAGGCAAGACGGCGGCGGGCGACGTGATGAACGACAGCGTCCACATGATCGCTGGGGACGCCTCCATATTCGACGCCAGGCACATGATGGCAAACCTGGGAGTAAAGCACATGGTGGTGGAAAGCGGCGGCAAGCCCATCGGCCTGGTGTCCGCCACGGCGCTCTTGGGGTCATAGGCCCAATAGCTTCCGGGATGGATGTCTAGCTGAATATCCTCAGCATTTCGCGCTCCCTGCGCAGGATATACCTGCTTATCGCGGCCTCGTCTTCATTGCTCAGTCCCCAAAATTCCCCCCGGGCAACATAGGCGGGCCTGCGCCTTGATGCGCTGCCCAATCCTTTTTCCTTCTCCACGCACTCGATTACGGCAAGCTGCGCGCGGATCTGGGATGTGGAAATGGGGAGTATCAGCGAAATGCCCGGCGTGGAGCCGTTTTCCACTTCACAGCTTATGGTGAACCTTGTCCCCCCCATGCTTATGTCCAGCGCCTCGGCGCTGATCCCCATGTCTCCATGGTTAAGGTTGATGCGCACGGGCTGGCTGTTCATCGGCGTCACCCTGAAAAACAGGCGGCGCTGATATGACTTGACGGAAGCTGGCATGTGGAATTTTATCGACGGGAACCCGCCCCAAACCCCGGAGCCTGCGTATTTAGCGGCGAAACGGTGGTTTATTCCGTTTAGCTGAAACGAAAAATGGACAGGTTTGGCGCTGGCGGAAATTATCCTTTCGCCGCTCATGGGAAGAAGCTGGTCCGTATGGAAAACGGCCTGCTCGGTGTCCACTCCCACGAAGGCTGTCTTGAATCCCTCCCGGCGGCCGTCAATGAACACTTCCGTGCTCGTCGCCCTTTTGCACGCTCCTGTTATGGAAAGGTACGGGCTTTCGTTGCCTTCAGTTATCTCGCTCACTGTCTGTGGCCTGGGTTTGAAAAAATCAATGCCGAGCATAACGCTCACTAGCCCCCTGGGTGCGGTAAATAATATCACATTCCCGGCGTTTTTTGCGCCATGACTGGATATCGGTTTTTGCGCCAGGTTGCGTGAGTGTTTTTTTTGACCGGCCGCCTGCGGGGTTGTCTTGCGGCGTTGTTTGAGTTTATAGTGTTTTCAGTTAAATTTTCAGGTGGTTTTGATGGCGGTGCGCGAGCTTTTGTGGCTTGAAAAGACCAGGATAAGGCTGCTTAAAAATTCGATCCTGAAATCAGGGGCTCCGGGCAAGTTTCTGGCCCTGTCAATTCTTGCGGCCTTTTTCGTGGCGGGGGATTACCTGTTTTTCCGCAGGATGCTCACGTACATGGTCAATCTTCCCTTGGAAGTGGGGGAGCTTCTGGTGATCCAGCTTTTGAATCTTTTGTGCCTGACCATATTCTCAATGCTCGTCTTCTCAAACATAGTGGCGTCCATATCCACCCTTTACATGTCCCGGGACCTGGACTTGCTCATATCCTCCCCGCTCCCCATCCTGAGCGTCTTTTCTTCCAAATGCATTTTGACGTTCATCAATTCTTCATGGATGGCGGCCCTTTTCGGCGCCCCTGTCTTCATCGCGTATGGGGAGGTGTACTTCGCCACATGGTGGTACTACGCCGCGCTGCCGATGGTGATGCTTCCGTTCCTGCTGATCCCTTCGGCGGCGGGGATACTGGCCACCATGTCGCTCATGCGGTTTTTCCCGGCGCGCCGCACCCACCAGGTGCTGTCGTTCGTCGGTCTGGTTTTCATCGCCGGGCTTGTGATGTTCTTCCGTTTTTTGGAGCCGGAGAAGTTCCTTGGCAAAAAGGACATTTCTGATGAAGAGATATTCAAGTTCATAGATAAACTGAAGGCGCCAGATTACGAGTGGATGCCCTCGTCCATGACGGCCAAGAGCCTGCAGGCCTCCGCCATGGGGGACTGGACTGTGCTTGGGAACAACCTGGCCTGGCTTTGGATCATGGCTGCGGCGGCCATCGCGATCCTTGTGGTCATGGGGGGATGGATTTATTACGATGGGCTGTCCGCCTCCCACGGATCCCGGGAGACCGGCGTTCCCGACGGGCGGCGCTTGTTTTACCGCGCGCTGGCCCGCGCCCTCGTCTTCATGCGCCCGCAGGCGCGCGCGATAATCATGAAGGACATGAAGATATTCTGGCGCGACACCGCCCAGTGGTCCCAGCTTTTCATGCTCGCCGCGCTTGTGATCGTGTACCTTTTCAACGTGCGAAACCTTCCACTGGAGACGTTTTATCTGAAGGCCATCGTGTCGGTGATGAACATAGGCCTTGCCGGAGTGGTGCTAGCGGCGGTGGCGGCGCGCTTCGTGTTCCCGACCACCAGCGTGGAAGGGCGCGTGTTCTGGGCGATCCACGCGGCCCCGGTGGACTTTAAGCTGTTCTTGTGGTCGAAATATTTTTTCTACACGATTCCCATACTGCTGTTCGGGGAGATACTGGTGGTGGCCTCCAACATCCTGCTCTCCGTGGACATGTTCGTGATGGCCGTATCGTCCGCCGCCATAGCGATGGTGGCCTTTGGCCTGACGGGGCTTGGTGTGGGAATGGGGGCGCTGTATCCGAAGTTCGACTATGAGAACATTGCGGAGGTCGGGGTGACGTCCGGAGCGATAATTTACATGGTATTATCTATGGCGTACATAGGCGCCGTGGTGATGCTGGCGGCCGGCCCGGTCTACGAACACCTGATGAAGATGTTCTATTTGAACAGGACTGCGGGCCTTAACGTGTGGCTTTCGTATCCGGCCCTTGTTTTATTGTGCGCCGCGTGTGTTTACCTGCCGATGCGGATGGGGGTGTCGGCGCTTAAAAAAATGGAATCTTAGAGGGACTTGTGCGGCCGTGAAACTAAATGGCGCCGAGCGCGAAAAATGGGTGGCCCTGCTGATGGGGGTCAAGTTTTTCGCCGACTTCAGCTATGAAGAGTTGGGCTCCCTGCTCGACGCGGGGGAAGTCCGGCATTACAAGATCCACGATTTTGTGATCAAGGAGAACGAGGAAACGGAAACGTCGACTTTCTTTGTGATTCTTCGAGGCTCCGTCAAAGTGCTTAAGAACGATCATTTCCACCAGAAAAAGGAGCTTGTCACAATACAGGCCGGCGACTGTTTCGGCGAGATGGCATTTCTGCTCAACGCGCCGCGCACAGCCAGCATACTGGCCGTGGAGGACAGTTACATTTTCAGGGTGAGCTCGAAAGCGGCCGATTCGATGAACGACCCGTCAAGGGTGAAACTGTACCGCCAGTTCGCCATATCGCTGGCCGAAAGGCTCAGCCGTACGGGGTAGTTATTCGGCGTTCCCCGCTATTCCCAGAGGATCGCCACCTTCTCCCCGTCTTTGCCGGCGAGGGCCGCCGCCGTGAACAGTCCAGGAATCCACAACACTTCGCTTCCCGCCGCCAGCAATGGGATCAGCCCGCGTATTCCCGAAGGGACTTTGCGGTCCACGAAAAACTCCTTGAGCTTCTTGCGCCCCTTCATGTTTGAGAGATGGAGATAGTCACCCTCGCGCCTTGACCTGAAAACCGCTCCCGCCGGAATCTTTGAAATGTCCACGGTCCCCTTGTCCTCTTCACCTTGCGCTGCTTTGTCCACGCTCAAAATCTTTCCTCCAAACGGAACCGAAAGCGGGCATGTGAACTGGATTTCGGCAGTCTCCACCACCGGCCTTTTTTTGAAAATTGATAGGCCAGCGTGGTCGAGCCGGGCCGCGAACCCCCCCGGCAGGTCCACCTGCTTGCCAAGCTCGTCCGTTCCGGCCATCCGCAATATGGACTCCAAATGGACAAGCCCGAGTTCCGCCGGGTCCGCTCCACTCCTCAAGGCTGCCTTATGGATTATGGCAAGCTTTAACGCCTCCGGTTGGGCGGCAAGCTTCCCGGGATCAACCGTAATGGAGTTGTCCGCGCTTGCCGCAATCATCGCCTCCAGCGTTTCCCTTGCCAACTCTTCCACGAACTTGGCCTGCCCCGCCACAAGCCGCGCCGTCCGGGCGATTGTTGCGGCAGCCCCCGGCGCCACTGATTCGATGGCCGGGATCAGGTGATGCCGGATGCGGTTGCGAAGATAGTCGTCCGTGTCGTTGGACGGGTCCTTTACGTATTCGGCGTGGTTTTCGTCCAGCCACAGCAAGATGTCTTTTTTTCCGATTTCGATCAACGGCCGGATGAATCCATCCCGCACAGGCGGCACGCCGCCAAAGGCCGAAGGGCCCGCCCCGCGCAGCATCCACATGATGGAAGTCTCCACGCTGTCGTCGAGGGTATGTCCCGTGGCCACGCGGCCCGCGAAACCATCGGCCATGAGTTTTTTGAAAAATGCGTAACGAAGCTCCCTGCCTTTTGCCTGCGCCCCGCTTTTGGGCTTGCCGCCGGGATTGCGCTCCACCCTGATTTCGATGCCAAGGTCTTGCGCAAGCTTGACGGTGAATTGGGCGTCGTCAGCGGAATTCTTGCGGAACGCGTGGTCGTAATGGCACGACCGTAACGTAAAGTTCATCGGCCCGGAGAGCCTGTGAAGCGCGTGGAGCATGGCCACCGAGTCCGGCCCGCCGGATACGGCGGCGCACACGATGGAGCCTGCCGGTATCATGCGGTGTTTATTGATGGCCGATTGCGCGCGAAGGATCAGGTCCATAATGGCCCCATTATAAATGCAACGCGGCCCGCAGTCTTACGCGGTCCGCAGTTTTTCCAGCGATGGTCCGAACGGCGGGTACGCCACCCCCTTTTCGGTGATTATGCCGGTGATAAGCTCCGCCGGGGTCACGTCGAACGCCGGATTGTACACATGTATCCCCTCGGTGGATATGGAGACTTTCCCGATCACATGGGTCACTTCCCTGGGGTCGCGTTCCTCGATCGGTATTTCATCCCCGGTCTTTTTCGTGAAGTCGATGGTGGACATGGGGGCGGCGATGTAGAAAGGTATCTTGTGCCGCGCCGCCAGCACCGCCACAGTGTATGTGCCGATCTTGTTGGCGGTGTCGCCGTTGGAAGCGATGCGGTCCGCCCCGACCACCACTTTTTGCACCTTGCCAAGCTTCATGCAATGCCCGGCCATGTTGTCGGAAATGAGCGTCACCGGGATTTCTTCCTTCACAAGCTCCCAGGCGGTGAGCCTTGCCCCTTGCAGCCAGGGCCGGGTCTCGTCGGCGATGACCTTTATGTTTTTCCCCTGCAGATGCGCCGCCTTTATCACCCCCAGCGCCGTGCCGTATTCCCCGGCGGTGGCCAGGGCTCCGGCGTTGCAGTGGGTGAGCACCGTGTCCCCCTCCGCGATGAGCGGGGCGCCGTTTTCCGCCATCCGCTTGTTGATGGCGATGTCCTCCCGGTAAACACGCACAGCCTCGTCTGCAAGCCGCGCTTTAAGCTCCGCCACGCCGCCGCTCCACGATGCGGCCACTTTTTCCATCCTGTCCAGCGCCCAGAAAAGGTTGACGGCGGTGGGGCGTGATTCGGCCAATGTCTTTAGCACGGTCTCAAAATCCCGCATGAACGAGCCGTGGTCCGCCGCGTTTATGGCGCCAGCTCCAATGGCCGCTCCCATCGCCGCGGCCACCCCTATCGCCGGGGCGCCGCGCACGGTCATGTCTTTTATATGGTGCGCCACTTCCTGGTATGTTTTGCAATCGACGTACACTTCTTCTGAGGGAAGTTTGCGCTGGTCGATAAGCCTTACGGCGGCGCCGGTCCATTCAACAGTTTTGAACATCAGGTCATTCTCCGTAATTTATTGTTAAGCCGGGCAACTATTTTCCGCCATTGCTTTTGTCCACTTTTTCCAGAAGCTGGTCCATCTCCCGCTTGTCATAATCGCTTATGGCGTCCTTCTCGGGCTTCGTTTTGCCCGGCTTTGCGGATTTGGCCTCCTCTTTTTTCTCCTTTTTGGCCGTCACCGGCTTCTCCTTCGGAGGCGTAACGGCCTTGGCCTTTGCCTGCTCTGGCGCCTTTTTCACCGGCTGCGGCTTTTGCGCCTCCCCGGTTTTCCCGGCTGGAAGTTCCGGCTTTTCCGAAGGTACCTCTTGGGGCGCCAACTTTTCCTCAAACTCTTTCTTTATTTTGGAAAGTTGTTCCGCCTTGTCCAGAAGCGCTCCCGCTTTCTGCCCGGCCTCTTTGGTTTTCTTCACCGTGCTGTCTATCCCCTTGGCCAGGCCAGGCGCGATCCTGTCCATTATCATCCCCGCCATTTGCGCAAGTATGGGGGCCGCCACGGATCCCTTGGCCACCTCGTCCTTCAATTCCGGGATGAGCGCCAGCGGATATGTGATTATGGCAAGGATCAACGCCCCTTTCACCACGCCCAGGGCCGCCCCGGCGATCTTGTCCACCGCCGTAAGGGTTGCGGAGACTTTCAACATCCTCCTCACCAGTATCCCGGTGACGACGATGATTATCACGGCGAGGAAGAAAAGGGCCAGGAACGCGGAGATGTCGCTTATAATCCTGTCGCCGAGCATCGCCCGGAACACAGGGGCCGCCTTGGGGTAATATGTGGCGGCGATCCACGCCCCCGCCACGATGGCCAGTATGGAGAAAACTTCCTTGGCGAAACCGCGGAAATATGACCATGCCGCCGACGCGGCCAGGAAAAAGACGGCGAAAAGGTCAAACCAGTGGATCAGCAACGGCGTTCCGGAAGATCGCTGGCGCCGTGTTCAATTGGCGCCATGCACGTTTTCCTTGCCCACAAGCGCGGCGGGAGCGGCCTGCGCCGGGCTGGCGGCGGCCGGGGCGGAAACCCTGTCCACAGAAAGCTCGCCCACTTCGATACGCCTTAGCGTGTCGTCCAGAAAATCGTTGGAAAGGTATGCGGGGCTCTCGCCTTTAAGCTTGTTGAGCGCGGCGGCCGCCTCCTTCTTCTTGCCGGACTGGGCAAGGGCCATGGCCTGGCCGAACAGGGCGTCCTGTTTCGGATAGCTGTTCGACGTCCTGTAAAGCTCCTCGAATTTCGCCGCAGCTTCTTCGGCTTTCCCAAGTTCCATAAGGGTGTTGGCCTCGCCGGCCATGGCAAGCTCGCCCAAAAGGCTTCCTTTGCCTTGCGCCGCGGCGGAAGAATATTCCTGCGCGGCGCCTTGCGTGTCCCCTTTCCTGGCCAGGGCCGCGGCCAGGGTTATGCGCGCCTGAACGATCACCTGGTCCGGGCCCCCTTTGGCGATCACGTCCCTGATAGCGGTTATGGCCGCGTCCGCATGGGCCATGGAAGCCCCTTCAGAAGGTATGGAGCTTGCCGCCTCGAACAGCTTTTTGCGTATGTCGGCCGAGCGGCTGTCCCGGTAATAATGGACGCCGTAACCGGCCGCGGCCAGAAGGACCAGCGCCGCCAGTCCCGCGGCAGCCTTCTCCCAGTTATCGTAAAGCCTGTCCATCAGCGTGAGCCCTCCATGGTGGGGCCCCACGCCGCCTTTGTCCTCTTTCTTCCTGACGATTCTCTTATAACGGCCCATTTAACCCGCCTCTTTAAGCTTACAAGCCTGCCCTTGTGAATTGTGTCCCGACAAATGGGCGGTCATGCCATGCCGTCCGCCCGGCGAACCATTATACACGATCCGCCGCCGTTGGAGCTTCTGCGTTCAATGCACGAATTGCCTCATATTAAAAGTAACCGAAGAATTAGGCGAAAATGATTCGATGCCTCATGTTTCATGTAACCGAAGGGAGCATGGAATATGGGCAAAAGCGCCAGAAAAGAATACCTTGCGAAAATCAAGGGCCGCTAC
>JACRLM010000022.1 GCA_016235255.1 Nitrospinota bacterium
AAGGGCGCGGTGATAAGTCATATGCGGCGTGTCCAGAAATCACCGGACCTGGTGATATCGTACTTCAACGGCGAAACGACGAAATACGCGGCTTGATACATATATAATAATGTCTATATTATTATGAGACGGTTAATAAAGGGTTTCCATGACGAGGCTTTGAAAGGGGAATGGAGCGGATGCCGGTCTTCCAGGCTAAACATGCAATACCGTGTTATATACGAGGCGCGTGAGGCGGAAGTGACGGTTTATGTCATCAAGATCACGGCGCACGATTACAGGAGATAGTTTCATGGCACGTAAAGGTTTCTTCCCGGCTAAAACACTCGTCAAGCTGACTGTAGGCGAATCTGTCCGCGTTTTGCGGGAGCTTCAGGAAATGAGCCAGGCCGATTTGGCCAAAGCGTCGGGTATCCCGCAATCAACGATCTCCGGAATCGAGAATGGACGGATACGTCTTGGCGTCGAGCGGGCGAAAACATTGGCCCGCGCGCTAAAGTGCCATCCGGCGGTAATTCTGTTTCCCGGGTGGGACATCGAAAACGCGGCTTAAATCACGCTCCATCCCCCTCGCCTCCTTCGGAGCCACTCCCCCTCGGGCAGGGGGAGAAACAATTGACATTCCCTTCAACTCCCCGCGCTCTGATACTGGTCTATCCCCTTTTTCCATAGCATGTGCGCCAGCGCGAACACCACGAGCCCGGCCAGCGGCGTGAGGTATTGCAGGTACGGATGGAACAGCGCGGACGGGTCCTTTGCGAGGAAATAGTGGCTCGGGTAGAAATTTATGAACGCGATGGGGAACACCACCGTCAGGAACACCTGTATCCACATTTTGTATATGGACACCGGATATATAACGAACTCCTTGGAACTGTACACGATCATGTGGACCAGGGAGCGGTTTCGCAAGGTCCAGAACGCCACAGCCGACACCGCCAGCCGCACCCCGCCGTGGATAAGCGCCGCCCCCGCCATCACCGCCGCGAAAAACAGCAAACGCCCAAGGTTCCATTCCAGCCCCGCCAGCCTCGATCCGTAATAGAGAGCCGCCGAGCCGATCATCAAATGCGCCACGGAGTTTATTTCAAACGATCCGGTGACCACCTGCGCCAATGGATTTAGCGGGCGCACAAGATATCTGTCGAAATCGCCGCTGATAATAAGGCTTTCAAAGTTTGCCAGCGGGGCGAAAAGCGCCGTGGCCACCCCCTGGCTGAACACCAGCAGACCGTATAGAAAAGCCATCTCCCCCGCGTTCCATCCGTTGATGTTGGTGAACCGGGCCAGCGCCACGATCACCACCCCAAGCTGCCCCAGGTAGAACACCACGATGGCCAGGAACATGAACAAAAATGTGAAGCGGTACTCCATTTTAGCGCGCACCGCGCTTACCATCAGTTTCAAGTAAACAGCAAGGTCGCGCATGTCATCCCCCCTGCGTCACAAGCTTGCGCCGAGCGGCGTTCCACATCAGCGCGCACACTCCGGACAGCGCGGCAAGCCACGCCATCTGCAGTGTCATAAGTTCAATGGCGCGCCCCCCGCTTATATGGCCTGTGAATATGGCCGCCGGGGCGTAGAAAATATACTGGAACGGCATGAGGGCGATAAGCGGCTTGCTCCATTCCGGAAAAAAGTCCACCGGCATGATCGAGCCTGAGAACATCGTCAGAAGCCCGTATTTCATCAACTGGAAACTGAAGGTCTCGATAAACCAGAACGCCAGCATGGAGAACGCGAAGTTCATGGTGAAAAGTATCATGTATCCCAAGACCCACGCGAAAATCGCCATGGCGTATCCGGCGGCGCTTGCCGGCAGGGCCACGTCAAACGAAACGACGCTGATGATAACGATGGGTGTCACCCGGGCGAACCAGTGGAACACAGTCTCCCCAAAACATTCCGAAAGGTTCATCAGAAAATAGTTCACAGGCTTTATAAGGTCCATGGCGATGGCGCCGCTGCGGACGCGCGATGTTATCTCGTTGTCCTCCATCGTCATGGAGACGCGGATTATCATTGCGAACACGGCGTAGGTGATAATCCCCTGCCGCGTGAAATATCCCCCCCCCGCCCCGGGTTGCGCCTTGTAAATCGTGTCCCAAAGGGAGGTGAATATGAAAATGTAAAGCAGGCCGTTGAACACTCCGATGAAATACTCGAACTTGTACATAAGCTGGGCCTGGAAAGATTTGGCCGCGAAATTCAGGTACACCGGCACGGCGCGGTCCCTGATGTCCGGCTCCTGTGTCTTCACACGCCCCCCATGGCCGCTCTGACCGGCGGCATCCCGTTGGAGTAGATGTTTTTCACCACGTCCTCCACCGTCGGCTCGTGGATGGCGATGTCCTTGACCTGGTAATTGGCCAGAAGACTGGATATCACGCTCTGCACGCTCGTCTCGTCCGGGTTGAAGCGTATCCATTTCCTGTTCGCCTCGCTTTTGACGAGCCTTGCGCCGGGGAGCGCGGCGATGTCCGGATAATAATCGTGGAACTCCACCTCCAGCAGTTTTTCACGGGCGTACAGGTTCTTTAGCCGGTCCGTTGAGCCGTCATAGGCGATGCGCCCTTCGTCGAGGATGATTATCCGCTCGCACAGCGCCTCTATATCGTCCATGTCGTGGGTGGTAAGGATTATCGTGGTCTTGCGCTCGGCGTTGATCCTTTTTAAAAACTTGCGGACCTGGTCCTTTGCGATGATGTCCAGCCCGATGGTCGGCTCGTCGAGGAAAAGGACGCGGGGATTGTGGAGCAAGGAGGCCGCCAGGTCGCACCGCATCCGCTGCCCCAGTGAAAGCTTGCGCGCGGGGGTGCGCAAAAGCGGAGCAAGCTCCAGAGTCTCCGAAAGCTCCCGGAAATTGCGCGCATAGTCTGCCTGGGGAACGTGGTATATGGAACGGAGCAGGTCGAAAGAATCCTCCACCGGCAGGTCCCACCACAGTTGGGTGCGCTGGCCGAAAACAACGCCGATGTTCCGGGAGTTCTCGATCCGGTTTTCATACGGCACGATCCCCGCCACCGACGCGCGCCCCGAGGTGGGGGTGAGAATTCCGGTCAAAATCTTTATTGTGGTGGACTTCCCTGCCCCGTTCTCGCCGACGTAGCCGGCGAACTCACCTTCCTTTATGGAGAAAGAGACCCCGTCCACCGCCTTTTTCACGGAACGTTGCATTTTGAAAAGGTTGGCCACCGAGCCAAGCAACCCTCCCCTTCCGGTGGAGATTTTGAACTCCCTTGTAAGGTTCTCGGCCAAAATCACTTCTTCAGCCATCAACTCAATTCCAGCATGATAAATACCTGTTAAACCAGTTCCACCGCAAATATGCGTTCAAATGATTTTACCGCGAATAATCGTGAAAATGGACGTTATTCCAGTTGTGGCCGCGCGATGAAAGAGCTATGATTTTTAAAAAGGCCGCAAGATGGGCGTCAGCCCTCCGCTGGCGTGGCGGCGCTCCAAATAGTCGCATAATTTATACCGGAGCAGTTTTCATGAAATGGTTTAAAAGCCGCGCTTTCACTTTCAAGATCATGCTCACCCTGGGCGGAGCCTTGGCCGTGATGTCCGTTATGAACATCGTCTGGTCGGTCCGCAGCCAGCAGGCGCAGGGGCTCGAACAGGCGGAAATCCTCGCCCACCGCGTTGCGGACATCACATTGAGCGCCCTTAACAACATGATGGTCACCGGCGTGGTGGACCAGCGGGCCGATCTTCTAAAGAAGATCAGCGGGACGGAAGGGGTTAAAGACGTGCGGGTTGCGCGGGGCAAGTCCATCAACGAGCAATTCGGAAACGGACTGCCGGGCGAAGAGCCGAAAACAGAGGCGGACAACCGCGTCCTTGCCACCGGCAAGGCGGAATTCGAATATGAGGAAGGCTCCCTGCGCGCCACGCTTCCTTTCCTTCTCTCCACCAACTGGCGCGGTGTTAACTGTTTGGACTGCCATCAGGGCAAGGAGGGGGAGGCCATTGGAGTATTGTCCATGACCATTTCCTTAAAGGATATGGAGGATAAGGTGAACCGCAGCAACTGGGTGTTCACCATATTCTTCATAATAGAGGGGATCGCCATCATGGCGCTTCTCTATTTCATCATCAAGCGCAACGTGAGCAATAAACTCGAACAGGTGGCCGATGCGCTCGACCACGGCTCGATGGAGGTGACCAACGCTTCCGGCGAGATATCCGGCTCCAGCGAGACACTGGCCTCCGCCGCCACCGGGCAGACCACCACGCTGGCCAACATGAAAGACTCGTTGGACAAAATGGCCGGGCTTATCAAGACATCGGCCAGCGAATCGGCCAAGGTGAAGAACCTTATGAACATGGTGGAGGCAAACGTAAAGAACGGAGAGGTCTCCATGGACCGGACGGTGGAGGCGATGGAGGCGATAAAACAGTCCTCCGGGAAGATCGGCGCGATAATAAAACTGATAGACGAAATCGCTTTCCAGACCAACCTTCTGGCCCTCAACGCCGCTGTTGAGGCGGCGCGGGCCGGCGAAAGTGGAAAAGGCTTTGCGGTGGTGGCCGAGGAGGTGCGCTCGCTGGCCCAAAAGGTGTCGGCGGCGGCGAAGGACACGGCCGGATTCCTGGGCGAATCGGTGAAAAGCACGGAAAACGGCTCCCAGCTTGTGGGACAGACGAACAAATCCCTTGTGGGCATCGGCGAATCGGTGCGTGAAGTGCGCCAGCGCATAAACCAGATGGCCGAGGCGGCTTGCGAACAGGAATCGCACGTCGCCGGTGTCACAAGCGCCATGAACGAGTTTGACAAGGCCACCCAGCTCACCGCCCAAGGGGCGGACGAGACCGCCGGCGCATCGCACGACCTTTTAAAACAGGCGGAAGAGCTTAAGGCGGCGGTCCAGACATTAGTGGAGATCGTGCAAGGGGAACGGTAGGGGCATCCCTGAGTGTCAGCCCTGTGATACAGACCTGCGTGTCAGCCCTGATCTTTGATGGACGGTGGTATCCTGATCCCTACGTCTTGATGTCCAGCAGGGAGCCCATCATCTCGTCGGTGGCGCGGATCATCTTCGTCTGCGCGGCGAAGCCATAGCTGGACTCGATAAGCCCCACCATCTGCTCGGCCAAATCCACGTTGGACATCTCCAGCGACGACGGGACTATCTCGCCGAACGAGCCGGACCCGGCCGCGCCGGACACAGCCTGCCCTGATGCGGCCGTTTCCGTATATATATTGGCGCCGCCGCGCTCCAGACCGTTTGGATTGTTGAAATTGTATAGCTCCACCTGGGCCACAGGCTGGCTCTTGCCGTCCACCATCGCCGACACTGTCCCGTTCGATGACACCGAGAATCCGCCGGAGCTCCCGCCAACGTCTATGTCCCCCGGTCCACTTTTGGTGACGTTTCCGTTGGCGCCGGTGGTCAGTTTATATCCCTGCACGGCGTTTCCGTTGGCGTCCGTGAGCTTTCCCTTCGAGTCCACCGAAAAGCTCCCCGCACGGGTGTATCCGACAGAGCCGTTGGCCCCCTTCACTTTAAAGTAGCCCGCGCCGTTTATCCCCATGTCCAGCGAGTTCATGGTCATCATCATGGCGCCCTGCCCCTGGGTGGTCTGCACGGCGGATGTGTACGCCCCCATGTTGTTGGACATGGACTGTTGCACGGCGGTGGAGGCCTTGAACCCGGGCGTGTTGAGGTTTGCTATATTGTTGGACGTGACTGTCGTCTGGTTAATATATGCCCGCAGTCCCGAAAGCGAGGCGCTTATACCTTGAATCATGGCGCTGCCGTTCCTTTATCATCCGCCGTTCTTCCTTATAATGTACCACCCGTGGCGGATTTATATCATCCCAAATGTCCAGTTTTTGCGCTGGTATAACATTGTTTCAGTGTCTGCCCGCCGTCTTGGGACGGCGGAACACACCATAACGTACATATCGGCTTTTTTTCCGCGTACTTTAGCTCTTTTTCCATTAATTCAACAATTGGGCAATTTTTCCCCATAAAGGCATTTTTTTCCCCAGCCGCGCTAAAGAAAAAAGATTGGGCTCCGAAAACGTGATTAGGCGGAATCCGGAAATGGAAAAACCGGACCGGCTGAAAACGCAATCAATAACGGTTGCGGCCTGAACCCAAGGTCCGGGAGAACCGGGGGATAGCAGGGACGCTTAACGATTCAAGGAGGAGATTTAGTCATGGCACTGCGAGTTTATAACAACATTTACTCAATTACGGCCCAGCGCAACCTGGGCGTAAACAGCGCGAACCTGGGTACGTCGCTGGAAAGGCTGTCCTCTGGTATGCGGGTCAACCGCGGCGCGGACGACGCGGCCGGTCTGGCCATTTCCGAAGGCTTGAGGGCGGACATCCGCTCCCTGCAACAGGCTTCCAGAAACGCTTACGACGGCGTGAGCATGATCAACACGGCGGAAGGCGCGAGTCGGCCACGGGCACCGTCGGTTCCACCGAACGGGCCACCATCAACCGCGAATTCTCCGCGCTGCGGGACGAAATAGACAGGATCTCGACGGTCACCGAATTCAACGGCCAGAAACTGTTGAACGGCGCCTTGAGCTCCGACATTACCACGGTGAAACTTAATAACACCGCCACCTCCAGTTCCGTGGTTATCCAGGTGGGCATGCAGTGGCACGCCGCCGACCGCATCAGCCTGAACACCTCCGTTGACCTGACAGCGATTGACTCCACCGGACTGAACATCACCAACATATCGGTGACCCATGTGCAGTCGGCCCTCGATTCGCTCGGCAGGATAGACTCGGCCCTGTCCCGCGTGACGGAAGCCCGCGGTAAATTGGGCGCGGTGCAGAACCGGCTCGTGCACACCATCAACAACCTGGCGGTGAGCTCGGAAAACCTGCAGGCGGCCGAATCGCAGATACGCGACGCGGACTACTCTCAGGAGATATCGCAGTTCACCAGGAACCAGATACTGGTGCAGGCCTCCACGGCGATTCTGGCCCAGGCCAACCTGGTGCCGCAGTCAGTGTTTTTCCCCTCCACGCTCAAGTCCGGGACGCTTCCGCCGAAAAGATGAATAGGCGAGATACGAACTGAAAATCAGAAGGTCTCGCCGAAAGGCGGCAGGATGACCGCCAGCCATCACGAAAGCTTGGGAGAGCGGACGCGAGGCGGTAACTAAACGTTTTCAAGGAGGAACTAGTCATGGCACTGCGAGTTTACAACAACATCTATTCTCTTACGGCCCAGCGCAACCTCGGCGTTAACAGCGCCAGCCTCGGTACATCACTTGAACGCCTGTCTTCAGGTATGCGGGTCAACCGCGGCGCGGACGACGCGGCCGGTCTGGCCATTTCCGAAGGCTTGAGGGCGGACATCCGCTCCCTGCAACAGGCTTCCAGAAACGCTTACGACGGCGTGAGCATGATCAACACGGCGGAAGGCGCG
>JACRLM010000023.1 GCA_016235255.1 Nitrospinota bacterium
CCATTCTTCCCTTGCCAGTTTTCCCGTTACCGTTTACTCTTTTCATGTGACCTCCTTGCTTTCCGTTGTTTTCGTTCAAAAACATGGTAGCAGGTGAGGTCATACCTTCGTTTCAACTAAGTTTAGGACACTTTCCCGAAGCGAGCTTGCCAGAATAAAAGGACGGCACGTCCGAAAGCCGAAAGGGGCGCATGTATAGCCAATCCGGCGGCCACCGGTTTTTTCGCTTAAGTTGCCAACTCTTCCAATTTTTTCCGGTTTCCATCACCCCTCCGGGCATGGTAAACATTACCGTATGAACGAAGCCAGACCGTCCGCCATAATCATCCTGCCGGAGAGGGACAGCCGCCTTGCGCGGGAGTATTCAACGATCCTCGCAAAGGCCGGGTGGGACGTGCGCCTGGGAACCGTGGCGGACAGGCCTGCCGCAGGCTCGTTCATCATTCTCGGCTTTGACGTGGCGGCGGAGAACCCGGCGCTGGCCGCAGCCGTCCCCGCCGACAGGCTGGTGATCGATTTTCATTACTCCAGTGAATACGAGGAGGGTGAAGCCCGTCCGTTCCACCTTCTCGACTATGTCACAGTCATAGTCCACGATCACGAGGCCGAGAGGCTCATCCGCGAAAAACTGCGCTCCATCAACTGCCGCACGGTGATGTTCCCATACGCTCCGGAAGGCTCGCCAGTTGCGCTTAAAGATATTGGCGAGCGGAAAATTTTCACCCCGGACAGGTTCCGGGGGCATCCGTGGCTTGCGGGGCTTTCCGTTGAATTCGTGCCGGAACCGTTTCCGGACACGGTTCCAAAGGGGAGTTTTATCGCCTCGCCGGAATACGACGTTTCGCTGTGGCCCCTTATAGCATGGGGGGCCGGTGGCGGAATGCCCCTTGTATTGCCCGCAGTGACCACCTTCCAGCGCGCCTTTTTCCATGGCGCCCTGTTGTTCGACCCGGCCTCGGAAGAGGACTTTAAAATCAAGGTGGCGGCGATGGCCCGCCCTGATTTTGCCAGGCCGGCGAAAGATAAACTTAAAATCGGCGTCGTGCCGCCGCGTTACGGCAAAAACGCCCCCGGCGGGGCGGAGACGCTGGCCGCCCAGCTTGCCGAGAACCTGGCGGCCAAAGGTCACACAGCGGAGATCCTCACCACCCGCACCGACAGCATGCTGCAATGGAACAACAACCTCCCAGAAGGGGCGGAGAGGGACGGAGCCGTGACGATCCGGCGGTTTGCCGTGGACAACACGGACCAGACCCGTTTTCACCAGATAGGCCACAGGATCAACCGGCGGGAGGAGATAAGCTGGAGCGACGAGGCGGAATGGCTGAGGCTTTCCATACGCTCGCGCGGGATGGAAAATTACATAAAAGAGCACGCGGCCGAATACGACTACCTGTTTTTCATCCCGTACCTTTACGGGACTACGTATTGGGGGAGCCATGTGGCGCCGGAAAAAAGTTTCCTGATTCCCTGCTATCACAAGGAGCCGCCGGCCTTCACCCGGACGCTCCGGCAGAACGCGCAGACGGTGGCGGGGCTGTCGTTTAACACTCTGGCGGAAAAACGGATGGCCGAGTCCGAACTGGGAGTGACCAATCCCGCCTCGTTCGTCATCGGCGCCGGGCTGAACACGGAGGAGAAGGGGGACGCGGCCAGGTTTCGCGCCAAATACGGGACAAACGGCGATTTCCTGTTTTACGTAGGCAGGCTCCAGCGGGAGAAAAACGTGCCGTTGCTGCTGGACCATTACCGGGAATACGTGGAATCGGGCAAACGCTCCTTCGGCCTTGTGTTCGCCGGCAAGGGGGACGTGAAGATAAAGGACGGCGCGTCCGGAGGGATACGCAACATCGGGTTCGTATCCGAGCAGGACAAGATAGACGGGTGCGCCGCCTGTTTCGCACTGGTTCTTCCGTCCACGCAGGAGAGTTTTTCGTTCGTGCTGATGGAGGCGTGGCTTCAGGGGCGCCCCGTGCTGGCCGATTCCCGGTGCAACGTTGCGCGGGAACATATATTCGCATGCGGCGGCGGCCTGTTGTACCAGGGGGCGGAGGAATTCGCGGCGGCTGTCGAAAAACTGCGGGCGAATCCGGAACTCGCAACGGAAATGGGGCGGCGCGGCCGGGAATACGTTCTGGCCAATTTCAAATGGAACGTGATTGTGGACAGGCTCGTGTCCACCCTTTCTTCCGCGGACATCCGCCCGCTGTGGGAGCGGATCGGGGCCGAGGCGCGCGAGAGCATGGAGACATACCGGAAGGCCGCCCGCGCTCCTTTCGCCAGGTGGATAGTGGACACGCAGGAGCGGATCGCCCAGGGGCGCGCCGGCCACGCCGTGCCGACCCAGGACATCATCGCCAACGTGGAGGAGCGTTCCGACATCGCCACCACATACCGTGAGTTTTCAAACCGGGCGATGATCGGCGCCGTCCTTTCGAAACTGCGCGCGGCGATGACACGGCATATACAGAAAAATTACATAGAGATTCTTGAGAGCAAACAGTCCGCCTTCAATAAGGAAGCGGTGCGTTTGTTGAAAAGGCTGTACGACGAATCGCGGGGGAAGCGGGGCTGAGTGGCGTTATGGCTTTTCCCCTCCTTTTTCAAGGAGGGGTGGCGGCCAAAGCCGCCGGGGTGGTAAACAAGCCGCGATGATTATACATGGACCATTATCCCCTCCCGCCTTACTGCTCGGTGGGGTGTTTGAGCGCGAAGCGCGTCACCCCGCCGTCGTATACGGCGGCATGATGAGTCCGGGGTGACCGCCCTTGCGGGCTACAACACCCCGGACAGCGATTCGCTCCCACGAAGACCCCGGTTCTTCAGGAATCCGTGGTCGGCGACCACGGGGAAGCGTTAATGGAGGCGATCACGGGAAAGCGGAATACGGAACCCTAAGGGCACGGCGCGCCGTGCCCCTACGACAGGACGTCCGCGCTCCCAGGCTGATAATCCTGCGCCGGCATTATCGGCAGTCCCGCGTCGGCGAAGCGGGGCTTTGCGTCCTTTAACGTCGTGTCCAGTCCGGGCACGATCAGGCCCGGCGCGATGTCCATCATCGGAAAATAGACGAACTGCTGGGTGAGCAGCTGGGGATGGGGAAGCTGGCCCCCTTCGTCTTTCATCACAAGGTCATCGTACAAAAGCAGGTCTATGTCCAACGTGCGGGGCGAAAACTTGTCCAGCGTCCTTTTGCGCCCCAGCAGTTCCTCAATCCAGCGTATCTCCGCCCGGACGGCGAAAAGGTCCTTGTCCGTCATCGCCTCCACGGCCAGGTTTATGTAATCAGGCTGAGGCTCCTTCACACCCCACGCCTGGGAGCGGTATGAGGGGGAAACGGACACCACTGTGAATCTCTCCCGGAGCATGGCAAGCCCTTCCGGGATGTATTTCTCCGGCTCGATATTTCCGCCCACTCCAAGATATATCCTGGTCATGTCCGCCGGGCGGGTGATTTCCACCGCCACATTGCGAGAGCCGCGCACGGAGCCCGGTTTGGACACGCGCACGGTGACCCTGTCCACCCCGGGGCGGGCGAGGCAATAATTGGCGATCTGCTCCGCCATTTTTTCGATGAGCATGAAAGCCGACGGCTCCACAAGGGCGATGATCCCCTTGGCGATGGACTTGTAGTCCACGGTGTCGGCGATATCGTCGCTTGCGGCGGCGGCCGAGGTGGAGCATTCCAGCCGCAGGTCCACGATCACCTTTTGCCTGATGTTGCGCTCCCAGTCGAACACGCCGATGACGCATTCGATCTCCAGCCCTTCGAGCAAGATTAGGTCGGCCACGCCAAAGAGCCTCCTGTGAATAGAGCCTTATTAAAACATACGGGGGGAGCACGCCACAACCGGCCCGCCGAACTTTAATGTAAAAAGCCTCCGCGAAATGTATAATTGGCGGTAGAACATATTTAATCGCCGGGCAGACGGGGCGGGGGAGCCCCGAGCATAGGGGTGTCGCTCGTATGGTGGACATTAAAGGGAAACGGGCCTTGGTGGTGGACGACTACCACAGCATGCGTGTTACCCTCAAGGAAATGCTCGAACAGGCCGGCCTTGTGGTGACCGAGGCTGAAAACGGCCTTGAAGGGCTGGAAAAAGCCCGCATCGGGAATTACGACATCATCTTCACCGATATCGTGATGCCGGTGATGGACGGGCTGGAGCTTTGCCAGGAGGTAAAGAACAGCGCGGCCATGGCGAAAATCCCCGTGGTGGTGCTATCCACCCACACAGACGCTTCATACCTCGTAAAGGCGATAAACACCGGGGCGGACGATTATGTCCCCAAACCCATAGAGCGGACGCTTTTATACAGAGTCGTTGAAAGGCTTTTGAATGACTGAAGGGGAAAAAAGCCAGAAAGCCGCCATAGACAGGATGATGGTGAAGATAAGCCATCTGGACACCCTGTTAAACCTCGTCGGCGAGGTGATAATCACCTCCAACAACATGACCACCACCAACCGGCGGATACAGGAATTCTACGACCGGTTAAAGCCGCTGGACAAGGTGTCCATGGACATGCTCAAGATGGCCGAGGTGGCCTCCAACCGCACTTCGTCGGACCTGCACAGCCTTGTGATGGACATCCGCATGGTGGAGATACGGTCCACGTTCCAGCGGTTCCGCCGCCCGGTGAGGGACATGGCAAAGGACGCGGGCAAGCAGGTGGAGCTTGTGACCATGGGGGAGGAGACCCTGGTGGACAAGACCATCGCCGAGAAGCTTTACGATCCGCTAAACCACCAGATCAGGAACGCCATAGACCACGGGGTGGAGGACGCCCTGGAGCGGCAACGCGTGGGCAAACCGCTGACCGCCACCATAACCCTTCGCGCCTTCCAGCGGGAGAACAACATCTTCATAGAGATAAGGGACAACGGGCGCGGCATAGACCCGGACTCGGTGGCGCGGGCCGCCGTGGGGCGCGGGATATTGGAGGAAGCGGCCGCCGCCGCCCTTTCCCGGGAAGACAAGCTGGCCCTCATCTACCACCCCGGGCTTTCCACCAAGTCCACCGCCAGCAAGATATCCGGCCGGGGGGTGGGGATGGACGTGGTCAAGAGCAACATCGAGGAACTGGGCGGAGAGGTGATAATAGACACCAACGTTGGGGTGGGGACCACGTTCACATACCGCATCCCCCAGGTGACGGCGGTGAACATACTCGACTGCCTGACGGTGCGCGCCGGGAAAAACAATTTCGCGGTCCCGATACTCAACGTCATATCCACCCTCTCCATACCCTGGGCCAAGACGCTGACCACCCTCAAGCGCGGCAGGTCGATCATTTACTTGGGATCGCTTGTGACGTTATTCGACCTGAACCAACTTTTAGGGGACCCGCCGCTGCCGGAGGAGGAGACGGTGACGGTGGTGATAGTGGAGGGCAAGAACGGGCGGATGGCGCTGCGCGTGTCGGAGCTGCTGACGCCGGAAAAGCTTGTTTTCACCCCCTTGTCCAAGGTGTTCGACGTGCAGGGGATATCCGGCACCACCACCATGAGCGGGAACAAGATGGGGATGGTGGTGGACGTGGTGGAGCTTATCAACCGCTCTCGGGGGGTGGAGCAGGGCGCCGAGCAGGCCGCGTTGAAGGCCATGGCCAAGGCGGAGGAGGCCACCGCCGGAGCGGAAAAGGCGGAGGCGCGGGGCGGGGCGGGGCAACTGGAGGAATCCGCGGGGAAGCGTATAGAGGAAATGGTGGTGCTATCCTCCGACGTCGGCAGGGAGATCGCCCACCGCGAGGAGTTCCTGCTGGAACTCGAAGAAATGATAAAGGACGCTGACGAGCAGATACTCGCCCTTGAGTCCAATCCGCAGGACATGGACATCGTCAACCACATATTCCGCAATTTCCACTCCATGAAGGGCAACCTTATGATGGTGGGGCTTGCCGAGCTTGGCGGGTTCATCCACGAGGTGGAGGTGATATTGGACCAGGCGCGGGGCGGATCGCTGGCCATATCGGCGGACATAGTGGACATCCTGCTCGACTCGTCGGACGCGATAAAGGCGGCCAAGCAGGCGATAGCCGAAGGGCGCGCCCCGGTGATAGACAAGGGGCTGCTAAAGAACATAGAGAAGTACAAGAAGCCGAAAGATGCGGCGAAGGCTGAGCCGGTGGACATCCACCAGCGCACGTTCCACATAGGATCGCTGGAGCGGCTGAACCTTTTCGCCCACAGGTACGCAGGGCACGGCGTTTTTCAGGTGTTCCTTTCGTTCAAGCCAAAGGGGCAGGCGCCGTTCCTTGTGGCGCTGCTCATACTCAAGAGGATAGCCAGGATAGGGCACGTGTTCGGATGCGTCCCCCTCGCCGAGGAGATCGAAAGCCAGAACATCGAAAACCAACTCAAGGTGATGTTCTCCACAAACCTGGACGAGGACGGGGTGAAACGGTTCATCGAAAGCGTTCTCGTGCGCTATTACGACGTGGACGACTACGAAATGCTAAAGACCTCATGACGGGGAGCGGGACGATGGCGGACATAATATTCGCCGGGGAGCCGGGGGAGAAGTTCGGCGGGCTGGAGGCTGTGATGAGCCGCCACGGCGAGCCGTGCGGCCGGGTGGAGATGGAGATGACCGACCCGGAGTTCCTCGAAAAGGCGGAGAAGGCCGAATGCTGCGTGATAATCTCCCGGTTCCACGAAGGGGACCTGGCCTCCATCAAGGCGATGCAGCTTGTGCGGATGAAAAAGCCGTGCGTGAAGTTCATATTCATCACCGCGGAGGAGCTGACCGCGCCGATCCTCACCCTGATGTTCAACGAGGGGGCCTACGGGATATTGCGGGAGCCGGTTTCGGCGGAGGGGGCCGCGCAGCTTGTGCGGCAGGCGATTAAAAAATCGCGGTGGGAGATGGACGAGGCGGCGCTCAACCGGGACCTGCGCCACACCAACGAGGCGCTAAACACGAAAGTGGAACGGCTGGAGCTGGAGTTGAGCCGCGCGCGCGACCTTACCGACAGGCTCGAGCGCCTGTCGTACTTCCTTTTTTCCGACAGGCAGTTCAAGCCCAAAACGGTGAAGATACTGCTTATTTCCGATTCGGCGTACCAGCGCAACGCAATGGAGGGTCTTTTTGGCGGCATGGGTTTCACGGTTACCGCCGCAGGAAGCGCGGAGGAGGCGATCCCGAGGATAAAAAGCGAGAAGCCGCATATCGTGGTGTCCGACCTGGAGCTGCCCGGCATGTCCGGAGTGGATATGGCAAAGGAAGTGAAGGGGCAGAAGGGCTATCCGCCGGTCTATTTCGTCATCCTCACCGCCAACGAGGACAAGGTGGACTATATCCTGTCGCCAGAAACAAAGGTGGACGACTGTGTTATTAAGCCGGGGGACACGGAGAAGTTTTACGGAGTGGCCACGAAGGTGGCGCTGGGGATACTTACGCTTTGAAAGGATTCCCGGCGGCCAGGGGAAAAAGCATAATTCACCACTGAGAACCGGAGGCACAGAGTCAAGATTCTGTCATCCTCAGTGTCTCCGCGCCTCTGTGGTCATGACCGTCCTATTTCTTTTTAAGCTTTTCCGCCTCTACCTTGAGCTTTTTGAGACGGTTTATCATTTTTTCCAGTTTGTCTATCTGCATGTCCGCCTGGCCCAGAATGGTCCTGGCGTTGGTATCCATGTTGTCGAGCCTGTCGGGGAAGGAGTCCCCCTCGCCGGTCATCAGCCAATCCAGCGAGCAGCCGGTGAAATCGCGTATCTTAATCAGGTTTTCGTATTTCGGTATCTTGCCCTTCTGCCAGTAATACTGGAACAATCCTTTTTCGATCCCCACAAGCTTGCACCATGCGTACGGCTTGGTCTGCCCGATGAGGAACTGAAGCCGTTCTTTGAAGGTCTTTAGCGCGGCTTGTCTGGCGGCCTTGGTTTTTGTCGGCGGCATGATCGTAAATCCCCCCAATAAAGGTAGATATTCATTGGCTCCACCAGTAATAAGTTTAGCAGATAGTTTGAATATAATCTTGTAAAAAAATCAGCCTATTCCGGTATCCATCCCGCCAATCCTCCTCAATGCGCCGCGCCAGTGATAAAATGCATAAAGTCTCCCGCCGTCCGGCGGGCTTTAAAATGGAGGGTGACAAATGAAAGCTCCGCGCAAAATCCTCATCGGCGGCGAATGGATCGCCACGAAGCAGTCCTTCGAGGTATTCAATCCCTACACCGGGAAGATCGCAGGCCACGTTTGCCAGGCCGGGAAAAAAGAGGTGGACACTGCCATCAAGGCGGCCACAAAGGCTTTCGCGCAGACCCGCTCCATGGGATCGGGCAAGGTGGCCGCTTTACTAAAACGCGCCGTGCACGGCCTGATACGGCGCAAAAAAGAGCTTGTGGACACCATCGTTGCGGAGGCGGGGAAACCTGTGACCCTGGCCGGGCAAGAGGTGGACAGGACCATCATCACCTTCACCATCGCCGCCGAGGAGGCAACCAGATGCGATGGCGAACTTATCCCGGCTGATGTGGATCCGCGCGGCGAGGGGCGCTATTGCATCGTGAAAAGGTTCCCGGTGGGGGTGGTGGCCGGGATATCCCCTTTCAACTTCCCGCTAAACCTGGTTGCGCACAAGGTGGCCCCGGCCATTGCCTCTCGCAACACCATCGTGCTGAAACCATCGTCCAAGACGCCGATGACAGCGCTGCTGCTTGGCGAGATACTCACGGAGGCGGGGATCGTCCCCGGCCAATACAACGTGGTCCCGTGCAACAGGCAGACGGGTGAAATCCTGGCCACCGACGAGCGGATCGCCAAGGTGACGTTCACAGGCAGCCCGCCGGTGGGATGGAGGCTTAAGGAGATTTGCGGACGCAAGAGGATAACCCTGGAGCTTGGAGGGAACGCCGCCGCCGTGGTGATGGACGACGCGGACATTCCATGGGCGGTCAGCCGCATCGTGGCCGGGGCGTATGGATACGCCGGGCAGGTGTGCATCAGCGTCCAGCGGATTTTGATTCACAGGAAGATTTACGCCAAGACCGTGCGGGCGCTGATAGCGGAGATAAAGCGGAGCGCGAAAGTGGGCGACCCTAAACGGCCGGATGTGATGGTGGGGCCGATGATAGACGGCGCGGCGCTTTTAAAAACGGCGGAGTGGGTGAAAGAGGCGGTGGCCGGCGGAGCAAAGGTGTTGACCGGCGGCAGGCGGCGCGGGCCGTGTTATGAGCCGACGCTGCTTGCCAACGTGACGCGGACGATGAAGGTTGTGTGCCGGGAGGCGTTCGCCCCCGTCGCCGTCGTCCAGCCCTTTGGAACGTTCGACCAGGCGATGAATTTGGTGAACGATTCGGATTTCGGGCTGCAGATGGGGATATTCACGAAGAACATGGCGTCCGCCTTCGGCGCGTTCGAGCGGGCGGAGGTGGGGGGAGTGATAGTGAACGATTTTCCCACGTTCCGGGTGGACAACATGCCATATGGCGGTGTGAAGATGTCCGGCTTCGGGCGCGAGGGGATAAAGTACGCCATGGAGGAGATGACGGAAAGAAAGGTGATGGTGATAAGGCCGTAGGCCGCGGGGCTGTTAAAGTATTGATAAAATCCTTGCCCTGAATTACAATGTAATTCAGGAGAACAAGGAGCGATATATGTCAGCCAACGCACTGGTCCAGGCCCGGATTGACGCGGCAATCAAAGAAGAAGCCGCGGCGGCGCTGGCGGCCATGGGATTGACCGTGTCCGACGCGGTGCGCCTGTTGCTTACCCGTGTGGCCAAGGAGCATACGTTGCCTTTCGAGCCTCTCGTCCCCAACGCTAAAACGGTGAAGGCAATGAAAGAGGCGCGGCGCGGCGAGCTTGCCTCGTTCAGGAATATTGCCGGCTTGATGGCCGACCTGAATGAGGACGATTGAGCGCACCGGCCAGTTCAAGCGCGACTACAAACGCGAAATCAAGGGCCGTAACCGGCCGGTTCTGGAAAAAGAATTTCCGGATGTTCTCGCGGCGTTGTTGGCGGACAGGCCATTGCCAGAGAGGCATCGCGACCATCCGCTGGCCGGCGAGTGGAAAGACCATCGAGACTGCCATATAAAACCCGACCTGATATTGATCTACCGCAAGCCCGATTCCACAAGATTACAGATGGTGCGGCTGGGTTCGCACTCGGAACTTGGATTGTAAGGGGCTGTGGGCTATCCGGCCCGCAAAGAATCCATGGTCAGGCGGCCACGGGGAAGCTTCACTTTATACCTTGACGCTCGGCGGGGTGTTTGAGCGCGAAGCGCGTCACCCCACCGTTTTATTTGTAGCGCCGGCGTCCCGCCGGCAATTGCCGCCAGGATGGCGGCGTTACATCAGGAGAGTCCGGGGTGACCGCCTTTATGGGCCACAACACCCCGGATAGCGATTGAAACGCCTGCGGCGCGCTTTCAGCCGCGCCCTCTTTTCGCCAATGTTTTAGCCATGGACTTCCCGGTGAGCGCCAGGAACACGATGGCGGAGGTTGTCTCGATCCATCCCGGCACGGCGGCGGCCCCCATGCCCATTACGGCCACGGGATTTATTCCGCTCCATCCATATAGCGCGTCGAGAGCAACTCCCATGGCAATCGAGCAGACCGCTATGGCGGAAAGGTAGATGGCAAGCGACCTTGTCCCCATCCTGTCGCGGATCAACATTATCGAGCCTATGTTGGTGGCCGGGCCGGAAAGGAGGAACACCAGCGCCGCTCCGGGCGAAAGCCCCTTGATGATCATCGCCGCCGCCAGAGGAGTGGAAGCCGTGGCGCAGATATACATCGGCACGCCGATCAGGAGCATCACAGGCATGGCGATATAATTTGAATGCGGAATGGAGTTGAAAAAACCTTCCGGCACGATCACGGTGATAAACCCCGCCGCCGCCACCCCCGCCAGCATCAGCAAGGCCATGTCGTCAATCATCTCCACGAATGCATAGCGTATGGCCGATTTGATTTTGGAGGTGAAACCTGCTTTGCCCCCCTGCGCCGATGACGTTGCGCAGTCCGCGCAGTCCGTGGGGCAGGCGTCATTAACCGTCATGACGGTTTTCCCGGGAATGTCCTTTGTCCCGAACATGTTTTCCAGCAAGCCTGCGGCCATGGCCGTGAAGAACGCGGCGATGGGGCGGATCACTGTCATTAACGGATCGAGCAGGGCGTATGAGACAGCTATGGAGTCCACCCCCGACTCCGGGGTGGAGATCAAAAAAGCGCTGGTGGCGCCTTTCGTGGCCCCCATTTTCCTCAAGCCCATCGCCGCCGGGACCACCCCGCAAGAGCACAGCGGCAGGGGGACCCCGTATAGCGCCGCCCGTACCACCGGGCCGATGCCGCCGCCGCCGAGTTTTTTTTCGACGAAGCCTGAGGGGGTGAATTCCTTTATCAACCCGGCCAGGGCGAATCCGCCGAGCAGGAAGATGGCCGATTCCTCCAGCACATCCCAAGCCCCCGCCAGGATTTGCGCGGCCATGTCCATTTAACGTTTCTCCGCCCAGCCATTTTTATTAAGTCAATTATAAGCGCTATCCTCCGGCGGGCTTGCGAAAAAGAGTGAACATTGACTTGTGCCGCCTCCATAAATATAATTCACCCTGATCGAGTCCAGAAAAACTTGCGATCCTAAAAGGCCTTTTCGGGCCGGTCGAGATTCACAAATGCGTCTGTGCCGGATTTCCGCCGGCGGAAGGTTTTCAGAATGCCGGGTAAGAGCGTAAAAAAGAAGAAAGCGAAGGCCGCAAAGCCCCGCTCCGCCCCCAGGCGAAGGACGGGGAAAAAAGAGATGGCGGACGCTCCCATTGCGGCAAGCCTTATTGAAAAGGCGGAGCGCTATACATACCTGTTTGAAAACCTGAGGGATTACATATATTCCCTGGACGCCACGGCGGGCGTTTCCCGGGAGCTGAGCCCCGCCTTTGAGTCGATCACCGGATGGCGCCCCGATGAATGGATCGGCAAAAGTTTCGAGCCCCTGGTCCATCCGGATGACATCGCAAAGTCAAAGGAGAATTTCAACCGGGCCGTCACCGAAAAACATCCGCCGCCCAACACGCTGCGGATAAAGAAAAAAACGGGCGATTACGTGACCCTGGAGTTCAAGGGCGCGCTTGTGACCGAACACAAGTGGGGCAAGGAGATTTTCGGCGTGGCGCGGGACGTGACCCGGCGCGAGGCCATCATGGCGGAACTTCGGGAGAGCGAGGAAAAATACAGGTCGCTTATAAACAACGCTTCGGACCTGATATACACCGTGGACATGACAGGCAATTTCACCTCGGGCAACGAAGCATGCCTGGCCCTTACCGGCTACAAGTTCGAAGAACTTGTCGGTACGCATTTTTCCAAGGTCGTCCCGGCGGAATACCTGCCTGTGATCCAGCAGAACATCGCAAAAAAAATGAGGGGCGAGGTCCAGACCACCAGGTACGAGATCGAAGTGCTGCGAAAAGACGGGATCCGTGTGCCTGCGGAGATAAGCAGCCGCATGATTCTCGCCCGCGGCAAGCCTGCGGGCATACTGGGGATAATACGGGACATGTCCCCGCACAAGCGCGCAGAGGAAGAGCTCCGGAACGCAAAGGAAATGGCGGAGGAGGCGACCCGGCTCAAGGACAAGTTCGTCTCCCTTGTCTCCCATGACCTGAGGGCGCCCTTGTCCAGCGTCATGAGTTACTTAAAGCTTGTTATGGACGATAACGAAAGTCTGACCTCCGAAAATGCCTCTATGCTAGGCAGGACTGTGGCCATTTGCGGCGGGATGGTCAACATGATAGACAGGCTGCTTAACATAAGCAGGCTTCAGACCGGCGCAATACGTTTAAGGCCGCGTTTTCTGGACGCGCGTTCCGTGGCGGCCCACGCCTTGGAAAGCGTCAGTCCGCTCGCCGAGCAGAAGGGGGTGGAGCTGCGCAACGAAGTGGCGCGCGGCACGCGCCTTTACGGCGATTTTGAAATGCTCGCCGAAGTGGCGCAAAATCTGGTCAGCAACGCCGTGAAATTCTGCCGCAAGGGGGACACGGTCACCGTGTTCAATCCGCCTGGGCGGCCATGCTCTCTGGCGGTGAAGGACACCGGGGTGGGGGTGAATCCCGCGCTGTTGCCGGACATTTTCCGCCACGAGGTGAAGACCACCACCCCAGGCACCGCCGGAGAGCCGGGCACCGGGCTCGGACTGCCGTTCTGCAGGGACATAATGGAGGCCCACGGCGGGACTTTGGAGGTGGAGTCGGTCCCCGGCGCCGGGAGCGTGTTCACATTGACGCTGCCCGTTGTCCGGCCCCTGCTCCTTGTGGTGGACGACAACCAGACGGACAGGGAAATAATCAAAAGCCACCTGCTTGGGCTGAATGTGGACGTCATCGAGGCCGACGGAGCGGCCGAAGGGCTCAAAACCGCCGCCGCACGGGCGCCCCATATTGTGATAATAGATATCCTGATGCCAGGACAGGACGGCATGAGCCTGCTTGCCGCCATGAAGGACAATCCCGCCACATCGCCGATCCCGGTGATAGTGGTCACCTCGGACTCGCAGCTTGAGACAAGAGAGGAGGCGTTCAGGAAAGGGGCGGGCGATTTTGTGTTGAAACCCGTTGACCGCAATGACCTTATCCCCAGGGTGAACAGGTTTTTGATGTAGCGGTCCCTCCGTCCTGAACAGCCCGGGGTGGCCGCCCTGACGGGCTGCAACACCCCGGACAGCAACATACAACGCTCGGCGGGGTGTTGTAGCGCATAGCGCGGTCACCCCGCCGTACTGAAATGGCGGCCTGCCCTTATGCCTGGTTTCCACCATTCCTTGTCCTCGGCTGTATCAAATAAAATTTATTTTCATGCAAAATCCGGCTTCCAAACTGGTATTATTTAAGATTCAGGCTCCCCGGCGCCTGACGCGGTGAAAACTGCCCCTTTTGGTGGTGTGTCCGGCAACACATTGAAGGAACACGCGGCGGAACGTCCGGTTAAAAGGGCATTCGCCGCTTGGGGTGTTTGATCCGGTCATGGATGGAGCGCCCTGGCCCGCTATTTGGCGTTTATCGCGCCGGGCGGGCCGGGCTTGTTGGGTGTCAGCATAGAAGGAATTTAGATGAAAAGCCACGGGTTGACGGAAAAATTCGGGTTATACGACCCCAGGTACGAGCATGACGCCTGCGGCGTCGGATTCATAGCCCACTTGAACGGCAAGAAGAACCATTGGATAGTCACCAAGGGGATCGAGATACTGGAGAACATGGTCCACCGCGGCGCCCTTGGGGCGGAGAAGAACGCGGGGGACGGCGCCGGGATAACCACACAGGTCCCGCACGAGTTTTTCCTGAAGGTTTCCACGGAGTTGGGGATTTCCCTGCCGCATCCGGGCGAATATGGTGTGGGGATGATGTTCCTGCCGCCCGCCAAGGGGGCGATGGAGGAATGCAAGGAGATATTCGAGCGATGCTCCCGGGAGTCCGGCCAGGAGATACTGGGCTGGCGGCAGGTACCGGCGGACAATTCGACCATCGGCGAATCAGTCCGGGCGGTGGAGCCGAAGGTGTTCCAGGTGTTCATAAAGAAAGGCTCTTCCGCGCGGGACAAAGAGGCCTTTGAAAGGAAACTGTACGTCATCCGCAAGTACTCGGAGCGGTGCGTGCGGGAGAGCGGCATCAATGGGGCGGAGCATTTTTACATATCGTCCCTTTCGAGCAACACCATCGTGTACAAGGGGATGCTAACCCCCCATCAGTTGAAGGAATATTACCCTGATCTTGGCGACCCGAGCTTCCGGTCCGCCCTGGCGCTGGTGCACAGCCGGTTTTCCACCAACACCATGCCAAGCTGGAAGCTTGCGCACCCGTTCCGGTACATCGCCCACAACGGGGAGATAAACACCCTGCAGGGGAACAAAAACTGGATCCGCGCGCGCGAGTCGCTTTTCAAGTCCGACCTGTTCACCCCGGACGAAATGGCCAAGCTTCTGCCCATCGTGGGTGAATCCCAGTCGGACTCCGCCACGCTGGACAACGCCGTGGAGCTCCTGGCCCTTTCGGGCCGCTCGCTTCCGCATGTGATAATGATGATGATCCCCGAGGCGTGGAGCAACGACCGGGAGATGAGCGAGGAGAAAAAGGCGTTCTACGAATACCACGGCGCTCTGATGGAGCCGTGGGACGGCCCGGCCTCCGTGGCGTTCACCGACGGGCGGGTGATCGGCGCCACGCTCGACCGCAACGGGCTGCGCCCCTCGCGCTACCTGCTCACCCATGACAACCTGCTTGTGATGGGGTCCGAGGCGGGCATCCTGAACATTGCGCCGGAGAACGTGAAGCTCAAGGGGCGGTTGCAGCCGGGGCGCATGTTCGTGGCCAGCATAGACGAAGAGCGGATAATCCCCGACGAGGAGATAAAAAAGAGGATATGCTCGCGCAGGCCCTATGCACAGTGGCTCGCGGCGGAGAAGATAGAGCTTGGAAAGCTTGCCCAGCCGAAAAAGACCCAGCAGCCGGAGCATTCCACCGTGATCCAGCGCCAGGCGCTGTTCGGCTATTCGCTCGAGGACCTTGAGATCCTCCTGGCCCCGATGGCGGTCAACGGGGTGGAGGCGCTCGGCTCCATGGGGACGGACACGCCGCTTGCCGCCCTGTCAGACAAGGCGCATAACCTGTTCAATTATTTTTACCAGCTTTTCGCGCAGGTGACCAACCCGCCGATAGACTCCATTAGGGAAGAGTCCATCATGTCGCTGGTGTCGTATGTGGGGATGGAGCAGAACCTGCTCACAGAGACGCCGGAGCATTGCCGGCTCATCGAGCTTCCCCAGCCGATATTGACCAACGACGACCTGGAAAGGCTGCGGTGGGTGGACCGCAAACATTTCCAGACCAAGTCCATCTCCACCGTGTTCAAGGCCACGGCGGGGGAGAAGAGGCTGGAAAAGGCTGTCGAAAGAATATGCAGGCAGGCTTCGGAGGCCATTTCCGAAGGGTACAACGTGCTGCTGCTCACCGACCGTGGGGTGGACTCCGGCCACGCCGCCGTCCCGTCGCTTCTGGCGGTGGCGGCTGTGCACCACCACCTCATCCGCGAGGGTGAACGGGCCAAGTGCGGACTGATAATCGAGACCGGCGAGGCGCGGGAAGTGCATCATTTCGCGCTGCTGCTCGGGTTTGGCGCCAGCGCCATAAACCCGTACCTTGCCTTCGAGTCCATTGAGGACATGCGGCTTCGGGGGATGCTCGGCGATGAGATTTCGCATGAGAAGGCCCAGGCCTATTTCATCAAGGCGATAAACAAGGGATTGCTCAAGACCATCTCCAAGATGGGCATTTCCACCATCCAGTCGTACATCGGCTCGCAGATATTCGAGGCGGTGGGGCTGGGCCCGGAGTTTGTGGACAAGTATTTCACCGGCGTGACGTCGCGCATCGGCGGGATCGGGATAGACGAGGTTGAAGAGGAGACATTGATAAGGCACCGCTACGCCTACCAGGAAGGCAGGCCGCCGGACGGGCTTGAGGTGGAGGCCGGCGGGCAATACCAGTGGCGCGAAAGGGGGGAGCGGCACACGTGGAACCCGCGCACCATACCGTTGCTGCAACAGTCGGCGCGGACGGGAAATTACGAGATGTTCAAGGAGTTCTCCCGGGTGATAAACGACCAGGCCCGGAGCATGAACACCATCCGGGGCCTTCTGGAGTTCTCCAACCTGTCCCCTGTGCCGATAGAAGAGGTGGAGCCGCTGGAGAACATCACGCGCCGGTTCTTCACCGGGGCGATGTCTTTCGGGTCTATAAGCCGCGAGGCGCACGAGACTCTTGCGATAGCGATGAACCGGCTCGGCGGCCGGTCGAACACCGGTGAAGGGGGAGAGGACCCGGAGAGGTTGAAGCCGCAGCCGGAGGACAACAACAGGCGGTCGGCCATCAAGCAGGTGGCCTCCGGAAGGTTCGGGGTGACCTCCAACTACCTGGTGAACGCCGACGAGCTCCAGATAAAGATCGCCCAGGGCGCCAAGCCGGGCGAGGGGGGGCAGCTCCCCGGCCGGAAGGTGGACAAGGTGATAGCCCGGGTGCGGCATTCCACGCCGGGGGTGGGGCTGATTTCGCCGCCGCCGCATCACGACATATATTCGATAGAGGACCTGGCGCAGTTGATCTTCGACCTGAAGAACGCCAACAACCGGGCCAGGATAAACGTGAAGCTCGTTTCCGAGGCGGGGGTGGGCACCATCGCCGCCGGTGTGGCCAAAGGGCACGCCGAGGCGGTGCTTATCTCCGGATTCGACGGAGGCACGGGCGCCTCTCCGCAAAGCTCGATAAAGCACGCCGGGCTGCCGTGGGAGCTTGGCGTGGCGGAGACCCATCAGACATTGATGAGGAACAACCTGCGCGACAGGATCGCGCTGCAGACAGACGGCCGGATACTCACCGGGCGCGACCTTGCCATCGCCGCGCTTTTGGGGGCGGAGGAATGGGGCGCGGCCACCGGGGCGCTGGTGGTGAGCGGGTGCATCATGATGCGAAAATGCCACATGAACACCTGCCCTGTGGGGGTGGCCACCCAGGACGAGGAGCTTCGCAAGTTCTTCACCGGCAAGCCGGAGTACATCGTCAATTTCTTCCGCTTCATGGCGATGGAACTGCGGGAGATCATGGCGATGCTCGGCTTTAGGACCGTCAACGAGATGGTGGGCCGGGTGGACAAGCTGGCCCCGCGCAACGGGGTGACGCACTGGAAGGCCAAAACGCTGGACTTTGGCGGGATACTGACCCCGGCAAAGTCCCCCGGCTGCGCTCCATACAAAACACAGGAGCAGGACTTCGGGCTGGAAACGGCCATAGACCACACTTTGATAGAGATGGCGCGGCCCGCTCTGGAATCCGGCGAGATGGTGCGCGGCGAAGTGGCCATTAGAAACTTGAACCGCGCCGTGGGCGCCATGCTGTCGGCGGAGATATCCCGCAAGTACGGAGAGGACGGCCTGCCGGACGACACCATACGGATAAAAGTGAAAGGGACCGCCGGGCAGAGTTTCTGCGCGTTCGGCGCCCGGGGGCTCTCCTTCGAACTGGAAGGGGAGGCCAACGACTATTTCTGCAAGGGGCTTTCGGGGGCCAGGGTGGTGCTGTATCCGCCCAAGGAGTCCACTTTCCCCGCGCACGAGAACGTTATCGTGGGCAACGTGGCCTTCTATGGCGCCACCAGCGGAGAGGCGTTTATCCGCGGCATGGGGGGCGAGCGGTTCTGCGTGCGCAACTCCGGGGCGAAGGTGGTGGTGGAGTCCGTGGGAGACCACGGCTGCGAGTACATGACCGGCGGCCGGGTGGTGATCCTTGGAGAGATCGGGAAGAATTTCGCGGCCGGGATGAGCGGCGGCGTCGCCTACATACTCGACACCGGGTCGCTGGCCGGCAGGATAAACATGGAGATGGTGGAACTGGAGAAGCTTGAGGACGAGGACGAGATCAGGGAGATCAAGACCATGATCCAGAACCACCTTGCGTACACCGAAAGCCCGGTCGCCAAAGCGGCGCTGGACAGGTGGGACGATTCTCTTTCGCGGTTCATAAAGGTGATGCCAAGAGATTACAAGCGGGCCCTGGCCGAACTGGCCACGCAATCGGCCGCTTTGCGGATGGAGGAAGTGTAAGGATATGGGAAAGATCAGGGGTTTTTTAGAGTACGAACGCAAGACCCATCAATATCTGCCCGTGACGGAACGGGTGCGCAATTATAACGAGTTCTCGGTGTTGATGTCCGACGACGAGACCCGCACCCAGGGGGCGCGCTGCATGGACTGCGGCGTGCCGTTCTGCCATTTCGGGTGCCCGTTGTCCAACATCATCCCGGACTTCAACGACCACGTTTACAACGGCCGCTGGCAGTATGCCCTCAAGACGTTGATGTCCACCAACAACTTCCCGGAGATCACCGGCAGGATATGCCCCGCCCCGTGCGAGTCCGGCTGCGTGCTGGGGATCATAAAGCCGATGGTGGCCATAAAGAGCATCGAGCTTGCCATCATCGAGCGCGGGTACCGGCACGGATATTTCACGCCAAAGCCTCCGGTGAGCCGCACGGGCAGGAAGGTTGCGGTGATAGGCTCCGGCCCGTCCGGGCTCGCGGCGGCCGACCAGCTTAACAAGGCTGGCCACACGGTGACGGTATATGAACGGTCCGACAGGATCGGGGGCCTTCTGCGATACGGCATCCCCGATTTCAAGCTGGAAAAGAAAGTGCTCCAGCGCAGGCTGGAGGTGATGGAAGCCGAAGGGGTGACCTTCATTCCGGGGGTGAACGTGGGGGTCACCATGCCGGTGTCCGCCATCCAGCAGGGGAGCGACGCCATAGTGCTTGCGTGCGGATCAACAATACCGCGCGACCTGCCCATCCCCGGCCGCGACGCGAAGGGGGTCCATTTCGCCATGGACTTTCTCACCCAGAACAACAAACGGGTGGCGGGGGACAAGATCGCCCACAAGGACGAGATCACCGTCAAGGGCAAGCATGTGGTGGTCATCGGGGGGGGGGACACCGGGTCTGACTGCGTTGGCACATCCATCCGGCAGGGCGCCGCGTCTGTGACGCAGATAGAGCTCCTTCCCAAGCCCCCGGTGGGGCGCACGGAGGAGACGGCGTGGCCGGCTCATCCGGGGCCGAAGATGTTCTCCACCTCGTCTTCCCAGGCGGAAGGGTGCGAGAGGGACTTCTCCGTGCAGTCCAAGGAATTTTTAAAGGACGCCAAGGGGCATGTGAGCGGTATCCGGCTTGCCCGGCTGGAATGGGAAGACGTGGCCAAGTTCAAGTACAGCGAGATCGCCGGCTCGGAGTATGTGCTCAAGGCGGACGCGGTGTTTCTGGCGATGGGATTCCTTCACACCGATCCCAAGGGGCTCGTCGAGCAGCTTGGGGTGGAAAAAGACCCGCGCGGGAACATCAAGACCGGAGCCGATTACAAGACCACCGTGGACGGAGTGTACAGCGCGGGAGACGCCCGGCGCGGCCAGTCGCTGGTGGTGTGGGCGATTTCCGAAGGGCGCGAATGCGCCCGCGAGGTGGACAAATATTTGCGCGGGGGCGCCTCGTGGCTCGAATCGAAGGATCATTCCTACTGCGAAAAGGTTTAGGGATTTAAGCCACGCAGGCGCGGAGTCACAGAGTTAAGAGATTGCTTCACCGTGGTCGCCCGACCACGGTCTTGGGACATCGGCAAGGATACCGTGGTCAGGCGGGGCTGTTGCCCAAAAGGGAAAACACGCGAAACGAACGCTGTCCGGGGTGTTCTTCACCCCGGACTCTATGTTTATAAGAGTGCTAAACTCTTGACTTTGGGACATCGGGGTGAAGAACACCCCGATGAGCATTTGGGCAAACTCGTTTTTCCGCTCGGCGTAGTGTTCTTCACCCCACCGTCTTCGTTATACCGCCATCCTGGCGGCAATTGCCGGCGGGACGTCGGCGCTGCAAAAGAAAATCCGGGGGGAAGAACACCCCGGATAGCGCATAGCGAGCCGCTTAACAAAAAAAGGCGGGTCAAAAGACCCGCCCCATTCTTAACGTCCAGTTAAGCTATCTTGCCCTGGCTCCGGGGCGGAATCCGCCTCTTGAGCGCGGCCTGAAGCTGTTGAACCTTCTGCCGCCAGCCTGGTCCACTATAGGCCTGGAATGAAAGTCCGCCGCCGCAGGATGGAACGGATGCTCCTTGTCCACAGGTATCTGGGCGCGTATCACGCGCTCGATGGCCCGCAGGAAGTCCTTCTCGTCGCTGTCGCAAAGGGATATGGCCGATCCGCCGGCCCCGGCGCGCGCCGTGCGGCCTATGCGGTGAACGTAAACCTCCGGTTCGTTTGGCATCTCAAAGTTGATTACATGGGTGATCCCCTTGATGTCTATCCCGCGTGAGGCTATGTCCGTGGCCACGAGCACCCGGGCGTGTCCTTTGGAGAAATTCTCCAGCGCCTTGGTGCGGGCTCCCTGGGACTTGTTCCCGTGGATCGCCTCGGCGCGGATCATGTTCCGGTTGAGTTTTTCGGCGATGTTGTTCGCCTTGTGCTTTGTGCGCGTGAACACCAGCGCGCGGCTGATCGCCTCGTCCTCGAAAAGGGAGAGCAAAAGCGCCTCTTTGTCCTTTTTTTCCACGAACAGGGTCTTCTGCTCCACCTTCTCGGCGGTGGAGGAGACCGGGGCCACCTTCACCTCCACGGGGTTTTTCAGCATCCCGTGGGCAAGCCGGGCCACTTCCGAGGGCATGGTGGCCGAGAAGAACAGGGATTGGCGCGCCGAAGGTACGGCGGCGATTATCTTTTTAACGTCATGGACGAAGCCCATGTCCAGCATCCTGTCCACCTCGTCGAGGGTGAAAATCTCCACCTTGTCGAGGAACACTAGCCGCTGGTTCATAAGGTCAAGCAGCCTGCCGGGGGTGGCCACCAGTATGTCCACACCCCTTTCGAGGGCGCGGGCCTGGCCAAAGATTCCCACACCGCCGTAAACGACGGCGGTGAAAAGGCGCAGATGGCGCCCGTAGGCGCGGAAACTCTGGTTGATCTGGTCCGCCAGTTCCCTTGTGGGAGTGAGGATCAGCGCGCGCGGCGATTTCTTTTTCGCCGGGACGCCGGAGGCCGCCAGCTTCTGCAGCGTGGGCAGCGCGAAGGCCGCCGTCTTGCCGGTGCCGGTCTGGGCGCATCCCAATAGGTCCCGGCCTTCCAGAAGGTATGGGATGGACTGGGCCTGTATGGGCGTGGGATGTTCATATTTGGCGCCGTTGAGGGCGCGTAAAAGAGGCTCTATAAGCCCCATTTGTGAAAACGAGGAAATAGTCATTCCTTTGGTGTTCCTGAATAAATGTGAATGAAATGCATTGACGCGGAAAGTTGATTGGCGCCGAGGCGCCGGGCGCCCCTTACCAGGAGCGCCGCGCCGGCTTTGCCTTGCGGGGTTCGGCCTGATTGACCTTCATGTTGCGGCCCTGCAGGTCTTTTCCGTTGAGCGCCTTGATGGCCCTGTCCGCGTCGGAATTGTTCATTTCGACGAAGGCGAAGCCGCGTGAACGGCCGGTCTCACGGTCCGTGATGAGTTTCAACGATTCCAGCTCGCCAAACTCCTCGAACAACGGGCGAAGATCCGACTCGGTGACGTTAAAGGCGAGGTTTCCAACAAAAATGTTCATGGTACGCTATAGATCCTTTGCAAAAAAAATGTTAGGTCCGCCGGTGGTCACACGCGGCGCGGCCAGTGAGCCGAACTTTGGAAGTAATGTCTGAGGCGGGTTTAAGGCGTCAGCTTCAGCCAAAATTTGGCATAAACAATAACTACCTTGTTAATGTACCAGCTTTTCAGGATTATTCCTAGAAGTATTTTCAAAATAGAAGAAGGGCGCCTGTCAACCTTCCGGATTGGCGCTATATTAGACACAGATGGTGTCGGGGCGATGGCGCGTATCGTGAAAGGCTCCCGGCGATGGAAGAAAAATATACATTCAGCGGGTTGCTTCCTGCGATCAGGAGATATTTCTATATCATCCTGTTCTGCTGGACGGCGATAATCATCGCCATGGCCGTCTGGGACCAGAGGCAGGTGCGCGGCTTCACATTCCAGAGCGCCAAAAACGAGGCCATTGCAAACCTCAACAAGGACATCGCGTTCCGTGAATGGGCAGCGATGCATGGCGGGGTGTATGTGCTCGTGGACGAGAAGACTCCGCCAAATCCTTATCTGGCCGGCATCCCCGACCGAGACTTGGAGACCGCTTCCGGCAAAAAACTTACATTGATGAACCCGGCGTACATGGCGCGGCAACTGAACGAATATTTTTCCCGGACCGGAAGGATATTCGGCCATATCACAAGCCTCAAGCAGAAAAATCCCGTCACCAAGCCTGACAAATGGGAGGAGGCCGCCTTAAAGGCATTTGATAAAGGGGAAAAGGAAAAATTGGAGATGGTCGAAATGGACGGCAAGCCCCACCTGCGCCTGATGCAGCCGATAATGACCAAGCAGGGATGTCTTAAGTGCCATGACACACAGGGGTACAAGGTGGGCGATGTGCGCGGCGGGGTGAGCGTGTCCGTCCCGATGGACTATTACTACAGCGAGGAAAGAAAGGAGCTTTACTTGCATATAGGCGTGTATTCCTCGCTCTGGATTTTAGGCGCCCTGGGACTTGCGGTGAACTACCGGTATCTGAGCAGGGCCGCCGGGGAAGTGGTGGAGGCGGAGGAAAAGCTCGTGCGCACCAACAAGGAGCTGGAGCAATTCGCATACGTGGCCTCCCACGACCTGCAGGAGCCGCTTCGGACCGTCACAAGCTACCTGCAGATACTAAGCTTAAGCTACGCAGGCAAGCTGGGGAAGGACGCGGACCTGTGCATCAATTTCGCCGTGGACGGCGCCAAGCGGATGCAGGAGCTGATCCATGACGTGCTGGCGTATTCCCGGCTGACAGGCAAGTCCGGCCCGATGAGCAAGGTGGACCCGGGCGAATGCGTTACTTCGGCGATGGAGGCGCTCAATCAGAAGATAAGCGAAAGAGGGGCGCAGATTAAATACTCGGCCATGCCGTCCGTGATGGGGGACAAGGACCAGTTGACGGACATTTTCCACAACCTTCTGGATAACGCGATAAAGTTTACGAGCGCCCAGAGCGTTCCAGAGATCAGGATCACCACCCGGACCGGGAATGGAATGTGCGTTTTCAGCGTGGCGGACAACGGGATCGGGATAGAGCCGCGGTACTTCGACAGGATATTCAAGATGTTCCAGCGGCTGCACACCGGCAGGGAATATCCCGGCACAGGGGTGGGGCTTGCCATATGCAAGAAAATAGTGGAAAACCACGGCGGGAAGATATGGCTCGAATCCACTCCGGGGCAGGGAACACATATACACTTCACGATCCCGCTGGCCTTGTAAATCCCCCGGCGCTTGACAAGGGACAAAACAGGATGCAGACAATAAGTAGGTATGGTCTATGGACGCATAGAGTGGACTGTGTGCGTGTGGAGGGCCATAGGGGGTTTGGCGCAGCTTTAACGGGGATTCAGGTGCATGAATCTTATCTATAGGTTTGCATATGGCACGGTCAGCGGTGTTAAGCGAACCGGTCCCTGGCGAAGACCGGGCGGCCATGAAAAAGCTGGAGGGCAAATACCTGACATTCGTCCTCGGTGAAGAAGAGTACGGGCTGGACATCACAAGGGTCAAGGAAATCATAGGCGTGATGGAGGTGACCCATCTCCCCAAAACACCACATTTCATCAAAGGGGTGATCAACCTTCGCGGGAAAGTCATACCCTTGATAGACCTTCGCCTCAAATTCGGCATGCAGGAGGCGCGGTACACAAGGGAGACGGTGTTCATCGTGGTGGAGGTGTCCGGGGTGCAGATGGGCATCATTGTGGACACTGTCAAGGAAGTGCTGGACATTCGCGCGGCTGACATTGAGCCTCCCCCAAAATTCGGCACGAGGCTGACCGCGGACTTTATTCTTGGCATGGGCAAGGTGGCCGGCAAGGTGAAGATCCTTCTGGACATTGAAAGGGTACTCACCGGAGAGGAAGCGGCAATGCTTTCTAGCCTGGCCGAAAATATGGAGGACAAGCCATGAACTTCAAAAATCTGAAACTAAGCGCCAAAATCGGCAGCGGCTTCGCGGCGCTTATCGTCATCGCCATGGCGTTAGGCGGCCTTGCCGTGTGGAACATGCTGGGAGTGCGGGAAGGAGCGGAAATGCTCGACCGCGAGTATGTCCCTGAAGTGGCGTTGGCAAGCAAGATCGAAAGCCTGACGCTGCGGACCATGGTGGACATGCGCTCCTACGGGTACACCAGCGATGAAAAACTGCTGGCGTCCGGCAGGAAGAACATCGCGGAACTGAAAAAGACTATCAAGGAAGCCGACGAGCTTGCGGACAAATCACCACACCTTGTGACGCTCAAGGCCTCCGTTGATGAAGTGGCCAAGTCCGTGGCGGAGTGGGAAGGGCTGGTCAACGAGACCGAGAAGGAATTCACCGCCATAGCCGGGCACAGGGAGGAGCTGGACAAAGCGGCCAAGGCATTTATGGACAACAGCTATAAATACCTGGCTGATCAGGACGCCAAGCTCAAGAACGAGTCAACTGGCAAGGCCCAGACATCAAAGCTTGTTGAGCGCTACCACAAGACGGTTCTTATTAATGATGTGATCGATCTGGGCAATGCTATGCGGCTTGGATCATGGAAAGCCCAGGCTCTTCGCGATTACTCCGCCTTGGACGAGGCTCGGGCCAAGATGCCTGAAGTGGACAAGAAGCTAAAGCAGATCGTGGACATGACCAGCCAACAGGCGAACCTGGATCAACTGGCGTCCATTGAAAAAGGCGCCGACGATTACGACAAGGATCTGGGCGATCTGGCCGAAAGCTATAAGAAGCTTGCCCAAATAGGCGAAAAGCGGCTTGCGGCGGCGAACCTGGCGGCGGCCAAGGCCTCCAAAGTGGCCGCGGCCGGGATGGAGGCAACCACCAGGATAGCCGACGAGGCGGTGGATGATCTGTCCACGGCGTCGTGGGTGATGATAATCGGGCTTACGGTGGCGGCCGTTGTGGGCGTGGGGCTGGCCTACCTGATCACCAGGGCAATCACAAAGCCTGTGGCGGTCATCATTGAAGGCTTAAGCGACGGCTCCGATCAGGTGGCGGCCGCATCCGGCCAGATATCCTCCGCAAGCCAGTCGCTGGCCGAAGGGGCGACCGAGCAGGCCTCCGCTTTGGAGGAGACATCCGCTTCGCTCGAGCAGGTGTCCTCCATGACAAGGCAGAACGCCGACAACGCGGGGCAGGCCTCTTCGCTGGCGCTCCAGACGCGCGCTGAGGTGGAGAAGGGGAGCCAGACCATCGGCGACATGATCAAGTCAATGAGGGCGATCAACAAATCGTCCGAAGAGATCGCCAAGATCATAAAGGTGATCGAGGAGATCGCGTTCCAGACCAACCTGCTGGCCCTCAACGCCGCGGTGGAGGCCGCGCGCGCGGGCGAGCACGGCAAGGGCTTTGCCGTGGTGGCCGAAGAGGTGAGAAACCTCGCCCAACGGTCGGCGACTGCGGCAAAGGACACCGCCGCGCTTATCGAAGACGCTGTCAAAAAGGCGTCCGAAGGGAGCGAGATGGCGGACAAGGCCGGCGTGGTGCTTTCCGGCATCCTGGAGAGCGTGAAGAAAGTCACCGACCTTATAGGGGAGATAGCCTCCGCATCCGGCGAGCAGGCGCAGGGGGTGGACCAGGTGAACACCGCCGTCTCCCAGATGGACAAGGTGACCCAGCAGAACGCGGCAGGGGCGGAGGAGACCGCCGCGTCGTCCGAGGAGCTTTCCGGACAGGCGGAGCATATGAAGGAGATGGTGGACGCCATGGTGGCGCTGGTGGAAGGAGCGTCCGCGGCCGGCGACGGACGGCGCAGGGCGTTGCCCGAACCGGGGACAAAGGCGCGGCGCATGAAGGCGCTGGCGGCGCCCCGCATGGAAAAACGCCACGAAGGCGCGCCGGAGCGCGCGGACAAGACCGGAGGCGCAAGGGAGCGCCATGAGGACGTCATTCCGCTTGATGAGGACAAATAGGAAGCAAGGCGTCTTGTCCGGTGAAGCCGGGGGGCCAAACTCCCCGGCTTCAAAGCGTTTTATTGACTACACAGACGCCGCGAAATATTAATGCTTCGCCGTGGCCGCCCCGGGCTGTTGCCCAAATGCTCATCGGGGTGTTCTTCACCCCGATGTCCCAAAGTCAAGAGTTTAACACTCTTATCAACATAGAGTCCGGGGTGAAGATACTCACTCACATGTCAAGCCTAATTGTTTGCCGCACGGAATGCTTTGGCAGAATCAAACTCCTCACCATTTTTAAACATCCCCCATATCGCCACCAACAGCTTTCTCATCACCGCCAC
>JACRLM010000024.1 GCA_016235255.1 Nitrospinota bacterium
AAGGGCGCGGTGATAAGTCATATGCGGCGTGTCCAGAAATCACCGGACCTGGTGATATCGTACTTCAACGGCGAAACGACGAAATACGCGGCTTGATACATATATAATAATGTCTATATTATTATGAGACGGTTAATAAGACCCATCGCCATGAAAGAACGCATCTCATTGCTCTTTATTGAGAAAGGCGAGTTGGATGTGCTTGATGGGGCTTTTGTGGTGGTGGACAAGACCGGCATACGAACACATATCCCGGTGGGAGGTGTCGCCTGTCTGATGCTGGAACCGGGCGCCAGAGTCTCCCACGCGGCCGTCACATTAGCCGCCCGCGTGGGGTGCCTGCTTATTTGGACGGGTGAAGCCGGTGTGCGTCTCTATGCCGCCGGCCAGCCCGGCGGAGCACGCTCCGACAGATTGTTGTATCAAGCTAAGCTGGCTTTGGATGACGATACACGTTTAAAAGTCGTGCGAAAAATGTACACCATGCGATTTGGCGAGGAACCGCCAAATCGCCGTAGTGTCGAACAATTGAGAGGCATAGAGGGCATTCGCGTGAAAAGAACATATGAACTCATTGCAAAACGCTATAACGTTCCTTGGAAAGGGCGAAGATACAATCCAAATGAATGGGGAAGTGGCGATATTGCGAATCGAGCAGTAAGCGCGGCAACTGCCTGCATCTATGGGATAACCGAAGCCGCAATTTTGGCCGCCGGGTATGCGCCCGCAGTTGGATTCATCCACACCGGCAAACCCCAATCCTTTGTTTATGACATAGCTGATATATACAAGTTCGATACAGTGATCCCGGCGGCATTCAGGATCGCCGCTAAAAAGCCACATGATGTGGAACGGGAAGTACGCCTGGCTTGCCGCGATACTTTCCGCGAGAAAAATGTACTGGCCACTATCATCCCCTTAATCGAGGAAGTGCTGTCAGCCGGCGGGATGGAGCCGCCCGAAGCCCCAAAGGAATCTGTGCCGATAGCCATACCAGAAGAGGAGAAATTGGGCGATGCTGGTCATCGTGCTTGAAAACGCCCCGCCCCGCCTGCGCGGACGGATGGCGGTGTGGCTTTTGGAGGTTCGGGCGGGAGTGTATGTAGGTGAATATTCCCGGCGCGTCCGGGAGATGCTTTGGAGCCAAGTGGAGGCCGGGATAGAAGACGGCAACGCCGTAATGGCCTGGAATACAAATACGGAATCAGGATTTGACTTCGTAACCCTTGGAAGTAACCGGCGAATACCTTTGGAAAAGGATGGGATCAAACTGGTTTCTTTCCTTCCAACAGAAGCGCCAAAGCCTGATCAAGGGGAAAAGAGCGCTCTTTGACATCGCGGGAAGTGAGCGCCCGCCTGTCACAAATCTTTACGAACGGGAAAAGCCGTCTTAGTCTGGTATAAATTCCTGGCAAGGTATAAGATTTGGAAACAGGCGGTTGAGCTAAGAGTATTCCCCACACACGTGGGGATGAACCGGCCGGCGTAGCCGGTGATTCCGTGGTGTCCGTGTATTCCCCACACACGTGGGGATGAACCGGCTGATACGGACGGGCCGACCACGGAGCGGCGTATTCCCCACACACGTGGGGATGAACCGGGCAATGCCGCCTCCCGTGGCGTGGTTCTGACGTATTCCCCACACACGTGGGGATGAACCGCTCATCGAAAAATTTGGGGAGCCTGTGGCTCAGTATTCCCCACACACGTGGGGATGAACCGGAGGCGAGAATTGGTAGCGTGTTTTGGTTTATGTATTCCCCACACACGTGGGGATGAACCTACTGTGACGGAGGCGGTGGTGTTACCCGCCGCGTATTCCCCACACACGTGGGGATGAACCGCTGTCGTGTCCACGCTCGTCAATATCCCCAGGGTATTCCCCACACACGTGGGGGTGAACCGGTTGCCATCCAGTCCGTCCGGATGGCGCACGCGTATTCCCCACACACGTGGGGATGAACCGGCTGCCAAATCCGGTAGCTATCGCGGCGGTAAGTATTCCCCACACACGTGGGGATGAACCGCGCAGTCGGCAATAACGAAATTGTGGACAGGGATGAACCGATAAATTACTTAACACTAAACGAGGAGAGAGAGTATTCCCCACACACGTGGGGATGAACCGGCAATGTTTCAATTATTCGAAAGTGTCCTAAAGTATTCCCCACACACGTGGGGATGAACCGGCTGCCAAATCCGGTAGCTATCGCGGCGGTAAGTATTCCCCACACACGTGGGGATGAACCGCGCAGTCGGCAATAACGAAATTGTGGACAGATGTATTCCCCACACACGTGGGGATGAACCGTTTTGACGATGATCGGCGGGGCGAATTACCGCGTATTCCCCACACACGTGGGGATGAACCGGCCGCGCTTTGGGCCGCCACGCCGGGATATACGTATTCCCCACACACGTGGGGATGAACCAGCGTTGGATTGGCTCGAACACCTTTCCCTTTTGTATTCCCCACACACGTGGGGATGAACCGTGGAACAGAACACGGCGGATTCCGACACCGGCGTATTCCCCACACACGTGGGGATGAACCGGCAGATCACGCCGTCGAACGTTATCCAGGGAAGTATTCCCCACACACGTGGGGATGAACCGATTTGGCAACCATTATCCATTTGCCGGATTCAGTATTCCCCACACACGTGGGGATGAACCGGCATATGGGAAGCCCCCCTGGTTCATTCAGTGGTATTCCCCACACACGTGGGGATGAACCGGCTCCGGCATTACATCACGATCCAGCAGTCATGTATTCCCCACACACGTGGGGATGAACCGGCGCTGGGGCTATAACGGCGGATCGGTTTATCGTATTCCCCACACACGTGGGGATGAACCGGCCGGCGTAGCCGGTGATTCCGTGGTGTCCGTGTATTCCCCACACACGTGGGGATGAACCGTTCCTCGGCTACTGGCAGCAGGGAAACGCCGAGTATTCCCCACACACGTGGGGATGAACCGGCGCATCTTCGCGTCACTCATTCCAGCGATGAGTATTCCCCACACACGTGGGGATGAACCGCAGGTTTCAACCTCATCAAGCGCTTCGAGGGAGTATTCCCCACACACGTGGGGATGAACCGGACATCTCCGAATTCCGCAACGTGGGGCTTGCGTATTCCCCACACACGTGGGGATGAACCGGGTCGGAAACAGCGCAGGCGGCGTTCAAACGCGTATTCCCCACACACGTGGGGATGAACCGGCCTAAATCAGCTTTGCGAACGGAGATAGAACGTATTCCCCACACACGTGGGGATGAACCGCCATTGACGAATTGCCGGAGGAAAAGACTATCGTATTCCCCACACACGTGGGGATGAACCGCTGGACACGGCGGGTGATTCCATCGGGCTGGTGTATTCCCCACACACGTGGGGATGAACCGTACATCGGGATGGAAGTGGGTGAATTCGTCATGTATTCCCCACACACGTGGGGATGAACCGGACGCTGATGATGATTGGGGAGATATAGCCGCGTATTCCCCACACACGTGGGGATGAACCGGTACACAGCCGAGGGAGCCGTCTCCAACGGGTGTATTCCCCACACACGTGGGGATGAACCGGCGGCCATCCAGTCCGTCCGGATGGCGCACGCGTATTCCCCACACACGTGGGGATGAACCGCATTATTACAAAAGCGGGAACGCATCGGGCAAGTATTCCCCACACACGTGGGGATGAACCGGCAATGGGAAACGTGGGGGATGAATCATATACGTATTCCCCACACACGTGGGGATGAACCGTGCCACGAGGTAGCTCTCCCGATGGGGCGCCCGTATTCCCCACACACGTGGGGATGAACCGACAGGGAACACAGCGATCATGACCGTTATTACGTATTCCCCACACACGTGGGGATGAACCGGCCGTGGCCCTGCAAACAGCCACCGAAGCAAAGTATTCCCCACACACGTGGGGATGAACCGTTTTACCGGGTCTTTTATCAGATACACATCGTGTATTCCCCACACACGTGGGGATGAACCGCCGAACGCGAAGCGGCGCTTGCGGATGCCCTTGTATTCCCCACACACGTGGGGATGAACCGTACATCGGGATGGAAGTGGGTGAATTCGTCATGTATTCCCCACACACGTGGGGATGAACCGCGGGAACGCATCGGGCAACCACACCCTCTATTGTATTCCCCACACACGTGGGGATGAACCGATTTGGCAACCATTATCCATTTGCCGGATTCAGTATTCCCCACACACGTGGGGATGAACCGCTCGCTGTGGAGATGCCGGAGCAAATGCGTTGGTATTCCCCACACACGTGGGGATGAACCGCTCCCGCGCACGGCGCACCATGATCTCTTCGGGTATTCCCCACACACGTGGGGATGAACCGGTGAGCGAGGCGGCGCCAGCTGCAATCTGGAAGTATTCCCCACACACGTGGGGATGAACCGGACATATGCGCTATATGCCCCTGAATTGGCGTGTATTCCCCACACACGTGGGGATGAACCGCTCCTCGCTTGCGATGGCCCAGGTGCACGAGAGTATTCCCCACGCACGTGGGGATGAACCGGCGGGATTCAAGAAAGGCGACAGGCGAAGCTTGTATTCCCCACGCACGTGGGGATGAACCGAGATCGAAGCTATGCGCATGGAATTCGCCACGTATTCCCCACGCACGTGGGAATGAACCGTGCAGGTGGGCGCCATGGACGCTCTGCGCGCCGTATTCCCCACGCACGTGGGGATGAACCGCTCATCTTCGAGCTCTGGCAAACTTTTCATTGGTATTCCCCGCGCACGTGGGGATGAACCGCGGCGGGGAACGGCGCCATTTGTAATCCCCCGCCCACGCTCCAATCATCGGGGGAAGGTCACTTTATTTTTCACAGGCTCATCTGGTGAGCTTGTGCTCTGTAATAATAAATGTGAGGATTGATGGAAGCACATAAGCCAGGGCACGGTAATCATTGGGAAACTTTATATGGCAGTGTCGAGGATTATCTCCCGGAACGGCTTTCGCGCGATGTCCAGGAAGGCAAGTTGACCGCCAGACATCCTTGCGTAGGCGTTAATAATGAAACTGAAAGGACGGAAAAAGTCGCCTGATTGCGCTATGGTGGCGGGCGGGTCGTAAACTAAGGCACTTAACGAGGCGTGTGTGACACGGTGAATCTCCCCGCCGTAGCACGGAGGCGACTCCGGCGCGCATTGTGGGGGAAATGGGAGTCCCCACCGCGCGCCTCGTTATTATCTTAAATGAAATAGCTGCGCGTTGCATGCGTCTGCATTGCTCACGGCAACACCACGCGGACTTTTTCCAACGCTTCAAGCATTTCATTCATTATCCAGATTGGCGGCGTTTCTTCGACTAACAATGGCCGGATAAGCTCCTCGAACTTGTTCCGGCCCGGCACATAATCCCCAATTTCATTCACATGCCCAAGTGCGTTAAAGAGCGCGTGCCTTGCCCCTCCGACGGCAAAAAGATATTCCTCGCTATATGGATCCGTGTCGTCGCGCAGGCCGTCCTGCAAAATGAGGACGGCGTCGTGGATCAGCTTGCCCGTCTGCCCGAGCCGCTCGCGCCGAACTTGAATATCGCAGTTTTCCAGGTTCATTTCTTAGCTCTCCGCTTTGTCTCTTTAGTTGCCGAATTATGGCAGGGTCATATGCTTCTTATCCAAAACTCAAGTGGCAAGCATAGACCTTTCTTTCCTTGCATTATGGCGGATACTACTTTGAAAGATTGCCGCCGGAATTATGGCTCCCGTCACAGGCCCCTCCGGAGAAGGTATATCTGCTTGTGTAAAAGCCTTGCCAGTAGAGCATCCCCCAGAGGTAGTCAATGCTGTAGTATGTGTAGCTTGAAGCGGTTATGGTGACATCACCGAAAGTAAAGGTGAGAGATGCGTCAGCTTTTTGAGACCCGCTCGAAGATGTGGTCCAGCCTCCTATAGACCCGGTGACAGCGCCCTCGGTGCTGGTCACGCACGTGGAGCCGGTCAAAGTGGCCGTTCCGGTGATGGTTCCGTTGGACTCGGCAAGACATGCCACAAGGGTAGAGTTGCTCCCGCCGCCGGGATTTTCCACATACCCTGAGTGCTGTCCCGTAACACGTCCGTCCAAGCCGGTGACACAGCTGGATGAGTTGGCTGATGTGCCTGCAGTGACAGCTCCCCCGGCGGTGAGGCCGCTTGAACTGGACGAAGTTGAGCTTTCCGTTGAACTTCCCCCACCTCCCCCTCCGCACGAGGTTATTGCGAAAAGTGCGGCTATAAGAGACACCACCTTTAAAACCCTCTTTTTCATAACTCCCCTCCTGTAGATTATTTGTTGGTCTTGCTGTCAGCCACCGGTTTGACGGGCCGTTCGGTGATCTTGCCGGAGGCCAGCGTTTCACAGACATAGTTCGCGCTTTCCACGATCACTTCGCGCGCAACATTGTCCAGCGCCAGATTCTTGCTCACGCTCCATCCGCCGGCCGCGCCCCCCGGCCCATAAATTCCTCCCGCAAGGAATCCCCACGAGCTTTTCTCCGAATTTGCCTCGAAAGCCCGCGAGTTGGTCACTTCAAGCGAAACCGGGTCCATGAGGCTGATATCAACCCCCATCCTGGCCTTCTGCTCGTTCTTGCTGACCATCCCAAGCACGGGGATGAATCCGCCGCCCAGCGCGCCCCCTTCCTTGGACAATTCCAGCGACGTGATCGTCCCGGACAAAATGTAATCTATCTTCGGAGGTTTGACTTTCTGACCCGTGGCCGCCAGTTTCTCGGACACCTGCTTGAACTGGTCGAGGTCTATCACTTTGAAGCATCCGCTTTCTTTAACAGCGGTCATTAGCATGTTACGAAGCCCGTGCCCGACCCCTTGTATCCCCCCTTGCCCCAGCGCCTGCGCCAGAAACATCGTGCGTGGATCGTTCGCCGCCGGATTGGAGCAGGAGGCGGCCTTGCAATCGAAATCGCCGATCATGATGTTCCCCACGGTCCCCCCGCACTTTGGGACGGGGATGGAAATAGTGGTGACCTTTGTCTCTTTCGCCTCTCCCGTCGAGGACGATTGTGACGATGCGATTTTCAAGATATCGTTGACGTTGTGATGTCGCTGGAGATTAAGGACTTTTATAAAAGCATGACAACTTACTCAAGTCATAAGGTATGGCAGGATGTTTACCGGCTTGCCACGCCTGCTGGAAAGGTCTATATCAAACTTATGGTCTTGGATGATTTGCTCATCGTATCTTTCAAGGAGCTGTGAGGAAAATGAGATGTCCGTTCTGCGGCAAGGGTAAACCAACCCACGGCACCAGAGATATTCCTTACTCCTACAAGGGTGAATCAACAGTCATATCCGGGGTGACCGGTGATTTTTGTCCAGCCTGCGGAGAGGGTGTTCTCGCGCCTGAAGAATCGGATCGGGTGAGCGGATTGATGTTGGAGTTCAATAAGTCCGTGAACGCCTCGATGGTGGATCCGGGGTATATCGCTGGTGTCCGCAAGAAACTTCGGCTTGATCAGCGCGAGGCCGCCGAGATATTCGGTGGTGGCGTGAATGCATTCTCCCGCTATGAAACGGGGAAGGCCAAACCACCGTTGTCGCTGGTCAAACTGCTGATGGTGCTGGATCGCCATCCGGGATTACTTGACGAAGTAAGGGACGAGAAGAGCGTTAAAGCCAGCGTCCGGCGCAAACCATCCAAGGCGATGGCGCGCCACCAAATGAAAAGGGTTTCTGATATGTCCGAGACCTGAAAGGGAGAAGAAACAAGGAAGGCGAAGTTGATCAAAGCGCGCCTTGCAGTTCCGGGACCTTGATTTCGACACTGGTGTTTATTGGACGCGGAGAAGATGGGATAACAACAAGCTTCGCGATGGCCTAAAACCAAAAGGCGAAGCCGAGCGATCATATCCTCTTGATCGTGTCGCGCACATAATCAAGTGCGCGTTGAAAGGCCGTATCACCGGGCCTGAAAGTTTCGTCTTCGCGTATCAGGTTCCAAGGACCAAAAGATGGCATCACTACACAAAAGATTACCTTTACAAAATTTACGACAAAGCGAGGGACAAAGCTGGCCTGTCAAAAGAAGCGACTCCTTACGCTTTCTCGCGTAATTCAATGGCGTCTCAACTGGCGCAAGCTGGCGCTTCCGATGATCAAATCGCCATGGGGCTGGACAACTCAAGCCAGGTGGTACGCAAGCATTATAAGCACGTTTTTCCACAGACCGTCGGCAAGGTGTTGGAGTTCCGGGACAAGGCAAATTTGTTTCCCGTTGTTTCCCAAGAGAAAAAGGAGATTTTAAGCAATGATTAATCAATGTGTTACAAATCGGCATCCATTCTTACAAGCTGGATGCCGTGGGTTTGATCCCCTCTCCGCCTACCATTCCTTCGCCGCCCCGGATATCGGGCATGCGGTCAGACGCTGTGCAGGCTGGACACGTATGCCTTCCCCTCGCCGTATTTTTCTTTGAAATAGTCCCGCGTGGGGCCAAAGGTCATGTCCTCTAGCGTTCCCCCTTTTTCAAAATGCCTGGCGAACATCATGCCGATGCCGTAAACAGTGGCTCCGGAAAGGATGGGCCGCGACGTGAGCCCCGCCACCGCGCCGAGCATGGGAGCCGCGCCCATCAATAGCGACGTCCCAAGGCCGGATGCCAAAAGCGGCCCCGCGCTCCCAACGGCGCAAGTCGTCATCCGCATCGCCGTCCTTTTGGAATAGTCCACCCCGTAAAGTCCGGCCAGTTTTTTTAGCATCTTCAGGACAACGGCGAACACTCCCGCTATGTCCAGCAGCGGCACCGGCGCGGCGGCCACCCCCATAGAATAGATGACCTGGCTTTTGATTATGTCCAAAGCTTCGGGCCGGACAGTGTCCTGCGCCGGGGCGTCTCTTTCACTGGCCGCCGGGGCCACGGCCACCACGGCAGGCTCAGCCACTCGTGCGGCCACAGGCTCTGGTTTTTTCTCCTCCTTCGCGCCGGGCGCCGGGGCGGCCTCTTCCGCGGGCGCTTCGTATATCCTCCGCCTCGGTCGCGCTATCTTCATCTTTTCGTCCGGACCTTTGCCTTTGTCCATCATCTCATCCCTGGCCATATCCTGCGTCTCCTCTGGTGGCGAACCCGTCCAGCCTTAAAAGGCTTTTTATAAACATATCATAATCTTCTTTCGCCTGGCTTTTAGAAAATCCGGCGAATATCGTCTCCCTGCGGGCCAATGCCTTCGCGTAATCGGTGCTCGTCCTGATGACCACGGGGGAGAGGTGGTCTCCAAACACCCTGCGCAACGTCTCAAGCGCGTCAAAGGACATCTTCTCCCTCTTGTCGAACCTGTTGAACAGGGCGGTAATCGATGGGGGGGCAAGTCCGAACGTTTCGGTTATGGACATGATTTCGCCCAACGTAAGCTCCAGCCCGCGTATGGAAAAAGGGTCCGGCGCAACGGGGATCACCACGGTGTCCGCCGCGCATATGGACGATATCACCGCCGCGCCCAAAGAGGGGGGGCAGTCCATAACGATCAGGTCGAATCCATTGGCGCGCAACACTTCGCACACGCCGCGCACGGCGTTTTTCTGCGAGGCGGGATTTGTCAGCGCCGAGTCCAAAAGGCCGTTCTCCAGCGACGACGGGAGCAGGTATAGGTTTTCGTCCAGTTCGCACAGCGAGTTCATGACCGTTTCGTCCGGCTTCTGCCACACATCGTAAAAGATCGGGTCCCCCGGCTCCGGGATGGCGTCAAACGCCAGCGAGGCCGAGCCTTGCGAGTCCATGTCCAGAAGGCATGTCTTAAAGCCGTATTGCGCCGCGCGGGTGGCGGTGTTTATGGACACTGTGGTCTTGCCGATGCCGCCGCGCAGGTTCAAATTGGCGATGGTCCGGAATGAATAGTCCACCCCCCCGTTGCTCAAGATAGCTTCGGACGCGGCCCGGGGCGATGCCATAAGAGTTCCTGCCCAGGTATACCAGGCTGTGTGGATCGAACTGGCGGCGGAGCGAATCCGGATCGTCATGGGTGAGCCTGGCGATGTCCGCCAGCGTCGCCATGTATTTCGCCGTGCTGCCGTTGGATTTGGTCATTCGCAATAATGTTCCGTGAGGGGCCAATGCTTCCCCTCTTTTATACACCAAATTCGGGGCGTGGCGCCATCACTTCGGCCAGATGAACCGCACCGGCTTGCCCGGATTGGGCAGGCTGACTATTTCATATGGCCATTCGGGCCCGTGGGGGGCGTTTTTCATGTCCAATGGCACGGTCTGGCGGACGGTCACTTCCATCTCTTTGCCCCGGTCCACGGCTTTCTCCACTCCGATCCTGTGCCCCTTCACCTGCTTTTCACCGGCGAACACAGCTATGAGCCGGGTGTATCTCCAGTCGAACGCCGGCGCATACGCTTCGGCCACTTTTAAGTCCACCAGCAGTTTTTGGTAACTCTCCTGGTTGTCGATCAGCATAGCCTGTGGCCCGGCCACCCCGGCGGCGCTGGCGTTGGGCAAGACCAGCGGGTCAAGCTGGGCGATCTTTCCGATCGGGGTCATGTCCATGGTCTCGGCGTACCTGTAATATTCCCAGGGGGTGTTGCGAGCCATGTCGCGAACGGCCGCCTCCACGCACACCCGCGCCGCCGCCTCCACACTCGTCCCGCTCCATCCGCCAAGCCCGATGGGGGCGCGGGACCAGCCGCCCCCCACCCCGCCGATCACGCCGCCTCCCCAGTTCTGTGACCTGCCTTCCACAGTGTTCGCCGCCACCACCCGCCCGGTGCGCGCGTCCACTATCTTCATGTCCATGGCGATGTACGATTCAGTGTAGGTGACGGCGCCGATGGGAAGATTGTCCTTCTGGTTGGCCGCGCCGACGGCAATGGACGCCCCCAGGGTAATGGCGCCGACGATTATGCCGCCTGCCCCCAGTTCGTCCTCCTCAAAGGCGGTGACCGCGCCGAACACCAGAAGATCGGCCCCTTCAAGCTGGCCGGTCTTTGCGGCGGTGGCGGCCGACACCTGGCCTTTCACGGCGAAGTCCTGCTCGTTTATCACCGCGTCCAGATCCCGCCGGTCCAGCAGGATGTAGCGGTTGGTGTTGAAAAGGGCGGTGGTGAGCATGTCGGCCATCCCCTCGCCTATTTCGCCTTTGGCCTTGCCGGTCTTGTCGATGAACTTTACCACCGCCACGCGGGCCTTGGGCCCATTGTACTTTTCCGCCTGGGCCTGTGCGATGGTGGAGCCTCCCCCTCCCCGGACGACAGCCTCATCCGTGGCGCAGGAGGATAGCGTGGCGGCAAGGAAAGCCGCCGCCAGCGTCCATATTTTTTTCATGTTCATCATCATCTATGATTGGACGGACTTATGACCGTGGTTTTAAATGCAGTTTACCACCAGCCGGGGCGGGGGGGAATGGCAAGAAGCGCGGCCTAGAAAATGAAACGCCGTACCCGGGGAACAAGCTCCTCCCCGTTTATGGGACGGGGGATGCAATCGTGGGCGCCAAGCTTTATCATCTTCTCCCTCTCATCGCCGTTATGATCCCCCAGGATCATCATTATGGGAGTGTCCCCCCATTCCGGAGACGCTCTGAGAAGCGATATCACTTCCCGCCCGCCGTCACCGCGCATCTGGGAGTCGAGTATCACAAGATGAGGCTGGCGGGCCGACGCCGTTTGCAGGACGGACAGTCCGCTGTCCACCTCCACAAGCTCTGTCTCCAGCCCGGAAAGGCGCGAGGCGATCTCGCCCCTTATCCCGTCGTCCCCGCTGGCAACAAGCACCACCGGTTTCACTTCCGGCAGAGAAAGATAGAACACGGAGCCTTTCCCGGGCTCCGACTCCACCACAATGTTCCCACTGTGCGCCTCCATAATGTCCTTGCATAGAGGAAGCCCCAGCCCGGTCCCTTTTTCACCGGCGGTGCCGATGGTGGTGGTCTTCACCTCGTGCCGGAAAAGGTCCGGGATTATTTTCTGGTCTATCCCTACGCCGGTGTCCTTCACCGCCAAAACACCTTTGCTTTTTTCCGGGACGAAGGCCGTGACGGACCCGCCGGCGGGGCAGAATTTGACCGCGTTGGAAACCAGGTTCTGGGCCACCTGGTAAAAAAGGTTGTAGTCCACGAATAGCCGCGTCCTGGGCGGAACATGGTTCACAAGCGTCACCCCCTTGTTTCCCGCGATCAGGGAGAGCCCGTCCAGCGCCCCCGCCACCATCGGATGGGCGTCTATGAACCTTCGGACCAGCTTTATCTTCCCGGTCTTGAGCCGCGAGATATTGAGCAGCTGGTCTATCATCTTCACCATCCCGTCGCAGGTGCCAAGCGCCCTGTCGAGTATCTGCCGCGAGCCGTCCTCCATGCTCTCCCCGGAGCGGCTCTTAATGATGTTCAGGCAGCCGGAGACGGTGGCGATCGGGGAGCGCAGGTCATGGGAGACGAGCGAAACGAATTTGTCCTTCAGTTTCGTCGCCTCGTCCGCCTGCTCCTTGGCCGTCCGCAGCGCCGCCTCCGCCTTGTTGCGCTCTGTCATGTCCCTGCAAATGGCCTGCACACCCACCGGCGCGCCGTCCTTGTATATCAACCGGGTGCTAAGCTCCAGCGGAACGCGCCGGCCGTCCTTTGCCACTATCTCCACCTCGTAACGGGTGGTCTCCGTCTTTCCGGCAAGCTTGGCGCCCATGTTTTCTTCGGCAAGCGCCTGAAACTCCAGGGCCAGGAACTTCTTGTAATCGGTCCCGATGATCTCCTCGATGGAATATCCGGTCAGCGAGGTTGCCACGTGGTTGACCGAGGTCATGACTCCTTGCAGGTCATGGGTGTAAATCAGGTCGTTTGCGTTCTCCACCAGTTGCCTGTATTTCTTTTCCGTCTCGCGCAGGGCCGCCTCGGCCTTCTGGCGCTCGGCTTCCAACCGCTTGTTCTCGTCCTGCAATTTCTTGCGCTGGAGCGCCCGCACCACGGTGGTCATGGCCCGTTGGGGCTCGCACGGTTTTACGATATAGTCCTCCGCCCCCCCCTTGATGCTGTCCACGGCCGCTTCTATGTTCCTAAAGCCGCTGAGGATTATGAAGACCAGGGAGGGGTATTTTTGTTTGGCCCGGGCCAGGAACTCAAGCCCGCTGATCTCCGGCATGCGAAGGTCGGAAAGCACCACGTCCACGTGGTTTGACATCAGGATGTCCAGCGCCGCGGCGCCGTTCTCGGCCTTGAAACAGGTGAAGCCGTGGGCCTCGAAATAGCTGGAAAGGACAAAGAGGCTTATCTCGTCGTCATCAGCCAGAAGTATGGACGAACCTTTTACCTCTACTGGAACCTTGAACTCGGATCCCTCATTGTTCATAGATACGGCCTGTTTTGAAGGCGAAAGGAGAAACTACCCCTCAGTCATCTCTTTGCCTGATTATTATAATGAAATTTCCCGTCAATAAAACAGGCAAATGCCGGCGGGGGAAAGTTTATATCCTCTCCGGGGAAGCTGCGCCATGGTCCGGCCGGGCGGTCTTTCGTATCAGGAACAACCTTGCGCCGTCCGCCATCACTTCGGCGGGCAATGGGTGGGAGAGGAAATACAGCATTCCGGCCGTATAGCCATACGCGCCGGAATTGAATATTCCCAGAAGGTCGCCGATTCGCGGCGAAGAGAGCTTTATGATGCGCGAAAACTGGTCCGCCGAGGCGCACAGGGGGCCCGCCACGGTGCATTCAACAACCTTGCGCCCCTTTGTTTTTGTCAGGATGGCCGCCGGATAATTTTTGTTGAGCGCTATCGGGACGATGGCGTGATGTATCCCCCCGTCGGTGATGGCGTAAAGCCGCCCGCGCGATGTTTTCACGTCCGTCACGCGTGAAACGTAAATCCCCGCCGGCCCGGCAAGATACCTGCCCGGTTCGAGAAGCAATCTGGTCTGGGCGAAATTGGGGGTGGACAGAATCTCCCGCCGCACGTCCCGTATGACCGCGCCAAGCTTTTTCACGTCCAGCTCCCGGTCTTTTTCGCCAAATGGAATCCCCAGCCCGCCGCCGAAATTCAATGTTTTTACCGTCATCCCAAGCTTTGCCGCCGTCGTGGCGGCCCACTGGGCAAAGCCTCGGTACATGGCGCCGAGAGTGTCCGTATCGGTTATCTGTGTCCCGGCAAAACAGTGGAATCCCATCACCTCCACCCGCTTTTCGGCCAGGGCTTTTTTTATCAGGCGCGGAAGCTCGGTGTCGTCTGTGCCGAACTTGCGCGGCCCGCCGGTCATCACCTCGCCGGCCCCCCCGGTGAACGTCAGGTTCACCCGGAACGCTATCTTGACGGGCCGTGCGCTTTTCGTCTCGGAGGCGGCCGTTATGATCCTGCCAAGCTCCGCCGCCGACTCCACGTTGATACAGCCGATCTTTTTGGCCACCGCCATCCGGATGTCCGCCTCGCTCTTTCCCGGCCCGGCGAATATTATTTTCTCAGGGGCAAACCCGGCCTTTAGCGCCATGGCAAGCTCGCCTTCCGAGGCCACTTCCGCCCCGGCGCCAAGCTTGCCGAACACACGCGCCACGTTTATGTTCGGATTTGCCTTCACCGAATAATGGACGAAGGTGTTTTCCGGAAGGGCCGCCGCCAGCCTTTGATATTGCCGGCGCAGGATTGCGGCGTCGTATATATAGAAAGGGGTACCGGCGCGCAACGCTATCTGGCGGATGGACTTGCCGCCGATCCTAAGCTCCCCGCCGGTGAACGGGAAAAGTTTTACGGCATTCATTTCTTGTCACTCCATTCCCCCCGCGGCATGCTTGTTCAGCCATGTCCCACAGGGGCGCTTATTTTATTTTTATAAACTTTATCCCGCCGCGCCTCCTGAAGTCACCTGATTTGTCACCAGCGTTTCCGGCCCCGCCGCCGTGAAATATCCTATCTTCAGCGCCAGGGTCCTGGCCATGCGCTTTAAATAACGGCCGCCGAACCCTTCCATGAACCGCGAGGGATTCTTGCTTCCAAACGCCACCGCAGCCACCGGCCTGCCTTCAAAGTACACCGGCAGTATCGCCTCGGAGCGCAGTTTTGCCGCCGATCCGTTGAAAAAGTCGGAAGACCCGCTCCGCAAGTCCCCACGCAGGGATGGCTCGTCCGATTCGCCCAAACGGGCCGAAAGCCATTGCGAGTCCCGGAACGACACGTTGGAGGAGTTGATGAACACGCCCCCTCCCGGTTCCTTGTACCCCGCCGGGAAGTGGGAGATCAGCGAGTTTTCCAGAGTCACGGTTATGGCGTCCATGCCGAAGACCTTCTTGCCGCCGGTTATCAGCGAGTCGGCCAGGGACTTTAGGTCCCCCGCCGTGAAAATGACCTCCTCCATCTCGTCCATCTTCTGCTGGGTCTTCTCGTTCTCCGTGGAGCACGAGATCAAAAACCGCAGGTTTTTCCTCAGGGCGGAGTTGTACTGGCGAAGCTGGGTGTTCGTCATCTTCACCGCCTGGGCCACCATTTCATTCTTCATTTCCCGTCAGCCTCCCTGTTAGTCGGCGTGTTTCCTGATGAAGGTCGGTATGTCCAGGTCCTCGTCGAGGATGTTCACGTCGCCATTGACCACCCGAAGGCCCTGTCTGCGCGGCGGAGGGGGGGGCAGCGACGGCAGGGCCACCTTCTGCGCCTCCGTGAACGGCTGGACGATGGACTGCGGAGCCGGGAGCCTGTCCTGCGCCGGCGTGATCTTCAGGGCAGCGCTCACCCCTGTGCGTATCTCGCTCCTGCGGGCAGGCTCGATCCGCATTTCCGCGGCGCGGTACTCGTCGGCCCGCTTTATCTCCTGCGCGCTCTTGAATCCGGTGGCGATCACCGTCACCGAGACGCTGTCGCCCATGCTCTCGTCTATCACGGCGCCGAAGATGACTTCCGCCTCGTGGTCGGCCGCGTCGGTGATGTACGTGGCGGCTTCGTGAATCTCGTGAAGCGAAAGGTCCGGCCCGCCGGTGACGTTGATGAGCACACCCTTGGCGCCCTCGATGGTGGAGTCCTCCAGAAGCGGGCTGTGAATGGCGTTCTGCGCCGCTTCCACCGCCCTGTTGTCCCCCGTGGCAAGCCCCGCGCCCATGAGAGCCATACCTTTCTGGCTCATGATGGTCTGCACGTCGGCAAAGTCCAGGTTAATGAGCCCCACGCCGGTGATGATGTCCGAAATCCCCTTCACGGCCCTGCACAGCACGCCATCGGCTGTCTCAAACGCCTTGTTGGCCGGCATGTTCTTGCCAACATACCCGAGCAGTTGCTGGTTGGGGATGACTATGAGGGTGTCCACGCTCTTGCGAAGCTCCACGAGCCCCTGCTCGGCGTTTTCAGCCCTGCGCTTCCCCTCGAAGGAGAACGGCTTGGTCACCACCCCCACGGTAAGCACCCCCATCTCCTTGGCGATCTGCGCTATCACAGGCGCTGCCCCGGTTCCGGTGCCGCCCCCCATCCCGGCGGTGACGAACACCATGTCCGCCCCCTTGACAAAGTCCTTTATCGCCTCTTCGTCCTCAATGGCCGCGGCCTTCCCCACCTCCGGCCGGCCGCCCGCGCCAAGGCCCCTTGTGCGCTGTTTGCCGATCTGGATCTTCAGCGGCACAGGCGACGCTTTGAGCGCCTGCGCGTCCGTGTTGGCCACGATGAACTCCACGCCGTTGATCCCTTGCTGGATCATCGTGCGCACCGCGTTGCCCCCGCCGCCTCCGGCCCCGATCACCTTGATCTTGGCCGAATGCAGGTTTTCCGCGGCCTCGTCCGCATAATCGAAAAACACCTGTCCGTCGTCCGTCTCGGCAAAATCCGCCATCTCAAAATCCTCCCTTTACCCGTTTTCGTTTCATATTTGTTCTCACAGCCGCCGCTCCCTGCGGGCGGATCAGAAAAAGTCCTTCACCCATTCCTTCATCCTCCCGAGCACCTTGTCGAACATGTTGCGCCCCTTTATCTGGCGCCGCCCGCCGGCCTTGTGGTCCTTCGCCCCGTGCAGGATCAGCCCCACCGCCGTGGCGTACTGCGGACTGTTCACAAGGTCCATAAGCCCGCTGATTTTCCGGGGGAATCCGCGCCGGGCCGGCATGTTGAATATCTCCTCGGCGATCTCCGGGATCCCCTGCAATATGGAGGTCCCTCCGGTGAGCACCAGGCCGGAGGCCATATGCCCCAGGTTTCCGGAAAGCTCGATCTCCCGCTTTACGAGCATGAATATCTCCTCCACCCTCGGCTCGATTATTTCCGCGAGCACCCGGCGGTACACCTGCCGCGGCTCGCGCCCCCCCACGCCGGGCACATCGATGATTTCGTCGTCGGAAACCATGGTGGAAAGCGCGCAGCCGAACTGCCGCTTGATCTTCTCCGCCTCATGGTTGGGGGTGCGAAGCCCGATGGCGATGTCGTTTGTGATGTTCTCACCCCCTAGGGCCACCACCGATATGGCCTTTATCGCCCCCTTGATGTACAGGGCGATGTCGCAGGTGCCGCCACCCATGTCCACAAGCCCCACGCCTATTTCCTTTTCATCGTCGTCCAGCGAAGCTTCCGCGGAGGCGAGCTGCTCGACGACGATGTCGTCCACCTCCAACCCCGCCCGGTTCACCGAGCGCACAATGTTCTGGGCGCTGGTGACCGCGGCTGTGACGATGTGCACCTTGGCCTCCAGCCGAACCCCGCGCATGCCGATGGGCTTTAATATCCCGTCCTGGCCGTCCACGATGAATTCCTGCGGGAGCACGTGGATCACCTCCCGGTCCATGGGGATGTTCACAGCCTTGGCCGCGTCTATCACCCGCTCCACGTCATGCTGGGTGACCTCGCTCCCTTTTACGGCGATAACCCCGTGGCTGTTGAGCCCCTTTATATGCCCCCCCGCCACGCCGACATATACGGACTCTATCTCCTGCCCGGCCATGGTCTCCGCCTCTTCCACCGCCGCCTTGATGGATTCCACCGTGGCCTCGATGTTCACCACCACCCCTTTGCGCAGTCCCTGCGACGGATGGGAGCCTAAGCCGATGATGTCTATCCCGTCGCCCCCCACATCGGCGATGACACAGCAGATCTTCGTGGTGCCGATGTCCAACCCAACAACCAAATCCCTGTTTTTAGCCATTGCCAGCCTTCCTTCCTTCCTGGGGAGTTCCCTTGCCCGGATAGGCGACTACCACCCTTCCGGGAAAAGCCACGTTTATAGAAACCGGCTCCGCGCCACCTTTGGTCCTGAGTATGTGATCCACTGTGAAAAGCCTTTCCGCCACGTCGCTCCATTTGCCCCTGGGGACTGTCAGCGAAGTGTCCGAGTTCTTGAACATCACTTTCACTATTCCCGGCTGGGAAACGTCCAGCCCGGCCACCGGCCACTTGCCCAGAAGCCTGTAGCCGGCCAGCCCCGTCAGGGCCGCATGGGCGTCCTTGACCGACCGCTCGTCCAGCGAGCCGCCCGGCCTGGCCTCGCCTCCCACCAGGGCAGCGCCCCGCAACGCAGGAAGGGGCGTGTCGTCCACTCCGGTCATTTTGGCCACAAGGACTCCCGCGCCGTCCACCAGCCACGCCGCCCCGCTGATTGAAGCCCTGAACAGCGGCGTCCTTTCCTTGATGCTGACGGCCAGCGAACCAGGCAACTCGCGCCTTATCTCCACGCTCTCCACCCACGGTTCGGAGGCGAGCCTGGCGCCGATTTCCTTTATGTCCAGCCCCAGGAGGCCTTTCCCATCCACCGGGCCGATGATCTTTAAAATGTCATTTTCCTTCAATACCGCCGCCCCGGTGATCCTCACCTCGCTTACGGTGAAAATCTGGTTGCGGGCCACCACCTCATATCCCGCGTACACCGCCAGAAGCGAGAGGATCACCGCCGCCGTGGCGCACGCCGCCTTGAACGCCGTGGCAAAGGCGCTCCCCGCCCCTTCCTTCTCCCTTTCCGGGATTTGCGTAATGATCGTCTTGTTCGCCTCAACCGGCATCGGCCACCGCCTCCATGAGTATTGTCAGCGTCAGGTCGTCAAAGGAGATTCCCATCTGCGCGGCCTCTTTTGGCAAAAGGCTCGTCTCCGTCATTCCGGGCAGGGTGTTAAGCTCGATGAACCACGTTCGCCCCTGCGCGTCCACTATCACCTCGGAGCGCGAAACTCCTTTGCATCCCAGCGCCCGGTGCGCGGCGAGCACATGCGCCGCCGCCTCGTCGAGGATATTTTGAGGGAGCCTTGCCGGAACGTGGTATTTCGTCAGGCCCGGGGTGTACTTGCGCGCATAATCGTAAAAGCCGCCCTCCGGCTCTATCTCCACCGCCGGAAGGGTCATGTCCCCCAGCACTCCTATCGTGATCAAGGTTCCCGATATGAAATCTTCGATCAACACCTCTTCGTCCTCGCCGAAAGCCAGGTCCACCGCCGGGGCGATCTGATCGTCCGACATGCAGATGGTGACGGCGATGGACGACCCGGCGTTGGCCGGCTTTACCACCACCGGGGCCGTTACGCCGGACAACGATTGGGGCGTGAAGTCCTTTTTCATAAGCGTCCGCCAGCCGGGGGTGGGAACGCCCACGCTCCGGCATATTATCTTTGTCAGCGTCTTGCTCATGGCGATGGCGCTGGCGGCCACGGCCGAGCCTGTGTAGGGTATGCCCATAAGCTCGAGGGCGCCCTGCACGCAGCCATCCTCGCCGTATTTGCCATGCAGGGCGATGAAGGCGATGTCCACTTTTTCCTGCTTGAGCTTTTCGCACAGGCCTCTGTCGGCGTCTATCCCCACCGCGGCAAGGCCGAGCCTTTGCAGCGACGCCAGGACGGCGGCGCCGGTCTTAAGGCTCACTTCGCGCTCGCTGGACATTCCGCCCATAAGAACGCCGATGCGTTTTCCTTTAAGTCTGTTCACAGCTTTTTCCGTGTTCATTATTCCTAAAACTCTCCGGCCAGCCGGATCTCCCGCTCAAGCTTCACCCCGAACGCCGAATAGACCCTTCTCTCCGCTTCCTCCATCACCGCCACCACGTCGGCGGCCCTCGCCCAGCCTAAGTTGACGATGAAGTTTGCGTGCTTTTCAGCGACCCGCGCTCCGCCAACGGTGTATCCCTTCATCCCCGCCGTCTCCAGCAGATGCCCGGCGTATTCGCCCGGAGGATTTTTGTACACCGAACCGGCGCTAGGCAGGTCCAGCGGCTGGCTTGCCTTCCGCGCAAGCTGGTTTTTCCGCATCTTTATATGTATCTCCTCCTTCACACCTTCCTTCAGCTTCAGGGCGCAGTCCACTATCACGCTCCCTTTGGGGAACGAAGATGACCGGTATCCAAATCCGCACTCGGCCTTTTTCATCTCAACCATTTTTCCGTCCGGCGTCATGACTGTCACCGAATCGGCGATGTCCTTCATCTCGTTGTCCCTTGCGCCCGCGTTCATTATCAGCGCCCCGCCCACCGTTCCGGGAATGCCCATGGCGAACTCCAGCCCCGAAAGCGACCGCTTGTACGCTTCGGCCACCAGCCTTCCCAATTGAGCGCCCCCCTGGACATGCGCCGTCACAATCCCTGCCGGCGCCGGTGTGAACCGTATCTCCGAAAAACCTTTCGCAAGCCCAAGGGTCACTCCACGCACTCCCCTGTCGGACACAAGCAAATTCGATCCCCCGCCGAGGATCAGCGACACTTCGCCGGAGCGCAGATACCCGGCCAGTTGCTCCTGCGCGGCCGGCCACGCCAGAGTTTCCGCCGGGCCGCCGATGTGAAACGACGTCAACGCTGCCAGCGGCGCGTTGTGTTCCACAATTGCCGTGTCCATACATTACCGTCACTTTCCCCCGGATTCCGGATATGCCATAAGGAACCTGTCGCCAAGAGTTGTCACGCTCCCGGCGCCAAGCGTGAGCACGATGTCCCCCGGCGCGGCGGTGCGCAGAAGCGTGTTGAGCGCACTGTCCAGGTCGGGGGTGAATTTCACCCTTTTTTTGCCGTGGGCCGCAGCGCCCCGGGCGATCAATTCGCCGCTTACCCCCTCGATGGGCTGCTCGCTGGCGGCGTATATTTCCGTTATCAGAAGCTCGTCCGCGTCGTAGAAAGACTTATGGAACTCGTCCATCTGGTCGCGCGTCCTTGTGTACCTGTGTGGCTGGAACACCACGATGAGCCGCCTGTCGGCGAAACCTTCCTTAATGGCCCGAAGCGTGGCGCGGATCTCGTTTGGGTGATGGCCGTAATCGTCTATCACCATCACGCCGTTCACCTCCCCTTTCACCTGGCAGCGGCGTTGCACTCCGCGGAATCCGTCCAGCGCGGCCACTATGTCGGCGGGCTCCATGGAAAGCTCCAGGCCGACGGACATGGCCGCCAGCGCGTTGTACACATTGTGCACCCCCGGCATGGCGATGTTCACCCTGCCGATCTCCTTGCCGTTCAGCGCCACGGTGAACGACGAGTTGAACTTGCTGAATTTAATGTCGCGCGCCGTAAGGTCCGCCGTGGAGTTGATGCCAAACGTGCGGAACCGCTTTGTTATCCGGGGGATGATCTCCTGCACCGCCGCATCGTCCAGGCACAGCGCGGTGACGCCGTAGAACGGAGTCTTGTTTATGAACTCCACGAACGCGTCCTTTATTTTTTCAAACGACCCGTAATGGTCCAGGTGCTCGGCGTCTATGTTCGTGACGATGGCTATGGTGGGATAAAGCTTCAGGAAAGATCCGTCGGACTCGTCCGCCTCGGCCACAAGGAAATCCCCCTGGCCAAGCTTGGCTCCGGAGCCGAACCTGTCCACCCTGCCGCCTATTATTATCGTCGGGTCAAAACCTCCGCGCGCAAGGGTCACCGCCGTCATGGATGTGGTGGTGGTCTTGCCGTGGGCGCCCGCCACCGCCACGGAGTGTTTCATCCGCATAAGCTCGGCGAGCATCTCCGCCCGGGGGATCACCGGGATAAGCCTTCCCTTGGCCTCCACCACCTCCGGATTGTCCGCCCGCACCGCCGAGGAGACCACAACGACATCCGCGTCCCCCACGTTGGCCGCGGCGTGGCCGATCTCTATCTTCGCGCCTGCGTTCCTTAAATGGCGCACCGCCTCCGAGTCCGACAGGTCGGAGCCCGTCACGGCGTATCCCATGTTCAGCAGTATCTCCGCCACACCGCTCATGCCCGACCCGCCAATCCCCACGAAGTGGAGCGTCTTGGTCCTTCCAAACCTCTTTATGTCGTTCATTTACTTCCTTTAAATAGCTTCAGGCCGCCTCGGCCAGCTTGATAATTTCGTCCACAATCGCCGCCGCCGCGTTTGGCTTTGCCATGGCCTTGGCCATGGCCCCCATTCCGGCGAGCCGCTTTCCGTCCTTTATAAAATCACCGGCCGCACGCCGGATGAATTCACCGTTTATCTCGCTGTCCCGCGCGATCATCGCCGCGCCGCCAGCCGCCATGGCCTCCGCGTTCTTCGTCTGATGGTCGTCCGCGGCGAACGGGAACGGGACATACACCGCCCCCCGGCCCGCTGCGCATATCTCCGCCACGGCCCCGGCGCCGGAGCGTGATATCACAAGGTCCGCGTCGGCCAGCCTTTGCGGCATGTCGTTGAAGAACGCTTCCACGGTCCATGGAAATTGCGCCTTCTCATATCCTTTGCGCGCATCGTCCAGCCCTGTCTGCCCCGTCTGGTGGACAACCGCCACCTGGTCTTTCATTTCATTTAGCGCCGGGACAGCCTCCATCATTGCCCTGTTTATGGACCTGGCTCCCTGGCTCCCCCCTATGGCCAGGATCAAAAACCTGCCGTCGCTCCTTTTGCGCCCGGTGGTGAAAAACTCGGGCCTGACCGGATTGCCCGTCACCATCCCCTTTCCCGCCGGGAACCTTCGCTCCGATCCGGGCCATGTGACGAAAACCTTTCTTGCAAACCTGGCAAGCCAGCGGTTTGTGAGCCCCGGCGCGGCGTTCTGTTCGGCGATGAACAGCGGGATCCCCCTGATCGCCGCGGCCAGCCCCACCGGGCCGGAGGCGTATCCGCCAACGCCCAGCACCGCCCCGGGCGCAAAGTCTGAGATGAACTTCATCCCGTCCCGCACCGAGCGCGCAAGCCTGGCAACTGAAAGCGCCTTGTCCATCAGACCTTTTCCCTTAAGTCCCGTCACGTCAAGCGTCCTTATCGCAAATCCTTCCGCGGGCAATATCCTTGTCTCCACTCCCCTGGCCGCCCCGGCGAAGAGGATTTCGTTCCCCGCGTTCCTTTTCATAAACTCCCTGGCCACGGCCACGCCGGGGAATACATGCCCCCCGGTGCCGCCGCCCGTGATTATCAGCCTCATGTTTCGCCGGCTGCCGCGCCTGGCCCGTTCTCCGAAATGTTGGCCAGAAGCCCCACCGACATCATCCACATCACCAGCGCCGATCCGCCAAGGCTTATGAACGGCAGCGGGAGTCCCTTGGTGGGCAATAGCCCGATGGTCACCGACACGTTGAAAAGCGCCTGCATTGTGATGGCGAAAGTTATGCCAAGGGCAAGCAGGCTTCCGAATTTGTCCTGCGTCCTAAGCCCTATGCGGATGCCGCGCCAGGCGAGCACCGCGAACACCGCCATCACCGCCAGGCCCCCGATGAGCCCCATCTCCTCGCCGATGATGGAAAAGATGAAATCGGTGTGCGGTTCGGGCAGATAAAAAAGTTTCTGCCTTCCGTTGCCCAGCCCGGAGCCCCACACGCCCCCCCTGGCCAGCGCCACGAACGACTGGATGATCTGGTAGCCGCTGTCGTTGAGGTCGTCCCAGGGATTGAGGAACGACAAAAGCCTGCGCCGCCGGTAGCCCACGTTATACACCGCCGCCCACAGGAACGGCATGGCGAACAGGATCGCCCCGCCCAGGTACGCAAGCCTCACTCCCGCCACCGCGAAAAGCGAGAAGGCCACCAGCCCCACTATCACCGCCGTCCCCAGGTCGGGCTGGAGCTGGATGAGCACGAACACAAGCAGCAACGCCGCCACGGACGGAGCGAAGCCGAATATGAAGTCGCCCAGTTTCCCTTCCGCCTCCTTGCGGGCCAGGAACGCCGCGAAGAAGATGATCAATCCCAGTTTGGCGAACTCGGACGGCTGCACCGTGGCCAATCCCAGGTTTATCCACCTGTGCGCCCCGTTGACGTTCACCCCCACGCCGGGAATGAAAACAAGCAGCAGGAACAATACGACGCCTATATAGATCACGTAGTAGTATTTGCGCAGCATCCTGTAGTCCAGGCGCATCATAAGAAGCATGGCGATCACCCCCAACGACGCCCACATCATCTGCCGCTTGAGGAAATAATAGGCGTCGTTGTACTTCTCCACGGCGATGATGGCGGAGCTTGAGAAGATCATCACCACGCCAAATCCCAGAAGGACCATAGCGCAGGCTATCACCAGGTAATCTGGCCTCTGTTTCACCGGCATTGGGCCGCCTCCGTGGAAAGCTCCGCCACCGCCGCGCGGAAAACGTCGCCGCGGTGCTCGTAGTTATTGAACATGTCAAAACTGGCGCAGGCGGGTGAAAGAAGCACAGTGTCCCCTTCGGCGCACATCGCCGCTGCCGCGCGGACGGCCTCCCGCATGTCCGAAGCCCTCTGCGCCGGGGAGAAACCGCCCAGCGCGCTTTGAATCTGCGGGGCGGTCTTGCCGATGAGCACCGCCCCTTTGGCGTGGCGCCGGATGGTGTCGGCGAATGCGCCGAAGTCGGCCCCCTTGCTCGATCCCCCGGCGATTATCACCACGTTCTTGAAATAGCCGGAAAGGCTCTTAATCGAAGCGTCGGTGTTCGTCCCCTTCGAGTCGTTGATGAATGTCACCCCGTTTACCACGTCCACAATCTCCATCCTGTGGGGCAATCCGGTGAATCCTTTTATCACTTCGGCCACCGCATGTGGCGAAGCCCCGGCCGCCAGCGCGGCCAAAGACGCCGCCAAGGCGTTCTCCACGTTATGGGAGCCGGGGACTTTCAGGTCCGCAAGGTCGAACAGCTTTATTTTTCCCGCGCCCATGTCCGCAACGGCGGCCCCGTTCTCTATCCATGCCCCCTGCCAGCCGTGGCAGGCATGGCCGAACCACAGAGTCTGCGCTCCGGCGGGAGGATTGAACGACAGGGTAACGCCGTCTTCGGCGTTGAGGATCACCGTGTCCCCTTCTCCCTGGTTCTTGAAAATGGCCGCCTTGAGGGCCGCATACGCCTGCATGGTCTTGTGCCTGTCCATATGGTCCGGCGTGACGTTTAGCACAGCGCTCACCTTTGGCCGGAAGGTCTTCACCCCCTCCATCTGGAAGCTTGACACCTCCGCCACTATCCAGTCGTAGTCCTTCCCCGCCGCGCCGCACAGCGGAGCGCCGATGTTGCCTCCCACGAACGTCCTTTTGCCGGCCGCCTCCATCATCCTTCCGGCAAGCGTGGTGGTGGTGGTCTTGCCGTTGGCGCCGGTGATGGCGATCATTGGGGCGCCGATATGCCGGGAACCAAGCTCCATCTCCGAGATCATCTCCACTCCCGCCCGCCGCACCGCAGCGGGGAACGGCGCGTCCCACGGGACACCGGGGCTTATCACCGCCAGATCAAACCCTTCCGGGCCGATCCCTTCGTGGCCGCCGAGCTTTTGCGCCACGGAGGATGGAAGCGCCATCGAAAATTCGCCGAGATCCTCCGCCTTCTTCATATCGGTCACGGTGACGGCCGCCCCGCGTGAGGCCAGCAGCGACGCGGCGGCCACTCCGCTCCGGGCAAGCCCGATCACCAACGCCTTTTTTCCCTTGTAATCGTCCATCGTCATCACCGCAGTTTGAGCGTGCTAAGCGACAGCAGCGCCAGGATAACCGCCACGATCCAGAACCGAACGATCACCTGCGGCTCCGGCCATCCGAGATGCTCGAAATGGTGGTGCAGCGGCGCCATCCGGAAAAACCTTTTCCCGGTGGACTTAAACCACGCCACCTGGATTATCACCGACACCGCCTCCACCACGAACACCCCCCCAACCACAACGAGGATGATCTCCTGCTTGCTCACCACAGCCACCGCCCCGAGGGCCCCGCCAAGCGCCGTGGAGCCCACGTTGCCCATGAACACCATCGCCGGATAGCAGTTGTACCAGAGGAATCCCAGCGAAGCGCCTATCACCGCCGCGCAGAACACCGTGGCCTCTCCCACCTGGGGCATGTAAGGAATGTTCAAGTACGCCGCCATCTTCGCGTTGCCGGCGATGTAACAGAGGATCGCATAGGTGATGAACGACATTATGACCGGGCCGATGGCCAGCCCGTCCAGCCCGTCAGTGAGGTTGACCGCGTTTGCGGCCCCCACAATCACCAGCATGGCGAATGGGACATACAGTATCCCAAGGTCCGGCTGGACGTTCTTGAGGAACGGCACGTGAACCTTGGTGAGCCCCTCCGAGCCGCCGTGGGCGATATAAACGCACATCACTATCACCAGCGCCGCCGCGAACTGCAACGCAAGTTTCTGACGCCCCGATATGCCCCCCTTGCGGATGCCTTTGAGTTTCACGTAGTCGTCGTAAAGGCCGATGGCGCCGAACATCAGGGCGGTCTCCACCGCCACCCACACGTATCCGTTGAGCAGGTCCGCCCACAGAAGCGTCGGCAACAGCATCGATATCAGGATCAGTATCCCCCCCATGGTGGGAGTGCCGGCCTTGGACAGGTGGCTCTTCGGTCCGTCGCTTCTTATCTTTTCGCCGATCTGGCGGCTCTTCAGGTATTCGATGAACACCGGCCCGATGACAAGCGCCACCGCAAGCCCCGTCACCACCGCGTAGATGGAACGGAAGGTTATATAACGGAACACGTTGAAGACCGTGTACGCGTCGTGCAGCGGATATAAAAGATTGTACAGCACCTGCCTAACCTCCCAGTATTTCCACAAGATGCGTGACGGCCCTTTCCATGGCCATCCCGCGCGATCCTTTCACCAGCACAGTGTCGCCTGCATGGACGCACCCGGAAATGGCCCCGGCCAGTTCCCAGTGCGTTTTCCTTACCACGCCGCGCACTCCCGACTTGCCCGCCTCGGCGGCGGCCAGCGCCGCCATCTTTCCGAGGGCGAACACCGCGTCCACGCCTGATTTGGCCGCCAGCTTCCCGATGCGCCTGTGGGCATTCTCGCTTTCGGCGCCAAGCTCGAGCATGTCGCCGAACACGAAATAGAACTTGCCCGGTTTTTTCATCGCCGCCACGCTTTGCAGCGCCGCCTCGGAGGACTGGGGATTGGCGTTGTATGCGTCGTTGATGACAAGCACGCCGTTGGGAAGCTTCAAAGGCTCCATCCTCATCTTTTCCGCCTTCACTTTCCCGAGGGCCGCCGCTATCTTCTCCGGTTTCACCTTGGCGGCCAGCCCCACGGCGAACGCCGCCAGGGCGTTCTCCACGTCCTTTAATCCCAAAAGCCCCAGCCTGATCGCGGTCTCTTTCCCCTTGTGGCTGACCACGATCATCCGGCCGTTTTTTTCCGTCCATGCGTCCACAAGTTCCACGTCCGCCACGTCCCGCGCGCCGAAGGTGATAGTCTTGCGCGTTTTCTTCTTTATAATGGGCGCGCTGTTCGGATCGGAGGCGTTGAGCACGGCGGTCCCTTTTTGCCCCATGCCAACGACGATCTCCTCCTTGGCGCGCCGCACCGCCGAAAGCGAGCCAAGCCTTCCTATGTGCGCGGCTCCTATGTTGGTTATCACACCGATGGAGGGGGCGGCGATCTGCGTGAGCCTTGCAATCTCCCCCGGCGAATTCATCCCCATCTCGATCACGGCCGCCTTGTGCGTCCTGTCCAGGTTCAAAAGCGTCAGCGGCACGCCGATATGGTTGTTCAGATTCCCCTCGGTCTTCAAAGTCTTGAATTTGGCTGACAGCGCCTTGGCCGCCATGTTCTTCACCGTCGTCTTGCCGTTGGAGCCCGTGACCCCCACCACGAGGAGTTTTTTGAACCTTCTCCTGTGGTACGCCGCCAGGTCCTGGAGCGCCCGCACGGTGTTCTCCACCAGGATCAGCGTCTTGCCCGCCTCGGACAAAAGAAGGAACGGGTTGGACACGATGGCCGCCGCCGCCCCCGCGTTGAACGCCTCGCGCACGAAGTCGTGCCCGTCCAGCCTCTCGCCTATGATGGCCACGAACAGGCATCCGCGCGTCACCTCGCGCGAATTGGTGGCGACTCCCGCCACCTTTTTCACATCTCCGCAGATCAGCCGGCCGTTGACGGCCTCGGCTATCCGCTCAACGTCGAACTTTGCCATATGCCTCCATCACCGCCTTGCGCGCCTCTTCCCTGTCGTCAAAATGGCTCTTCACGCGCCCAACGATCTGGTAGTCCTCATGCCCCTTGCCTGCTATTAGCAGAAGGTCCCCTTCCCTGGCCGCCCGCGCCGCCGCCCGGATGGCCTCGCGCCTGTCCGGGATCACCTCAAGCGCTCCGGCCCGGTTTTCTTCCCTGTTTATGCCGCCCAATATCTCTTCTATTATCTTCTCCGGGTCTTCGGTGCGGGGATTGTCCGAAGTCACCACCACATGATCGGACAGAGTCCAGGCCGCGCGGCCCATCAACGGCCTTTTCTTCCTGTCCCTGTCGCCGCCGCAGCCGAACACGGTTATGATTTTCCCCTCCGCAAGGCTGCGCGCCGTGGTCAATGTCTTCTCCAGCGCGTCGGGGGTGTGGGCATAGTCCACTATCACGGCGAAGGGCTGCCCGGCGTCCACCCGCTCGAACCTGCCGGGAACGCAAGCAAGCGCCGCGGCCCCTTGGGCAAAACTGGAAAGGGAAACTTTCTCCGCGCAGGCCGCCGCCGCCGCCGCCAGAAGGTTATATACGTTATGCCTCCCCGTGAGGTTTGAGCGCACGGCAATGCTCTCCGACGGTGTTTTCAGTGTCATCGCCACACCGTCCACCGACACTGTCACATCCTCCGCCCGCACATCGGCCTCCGGCGAAAGCCCATAAGTGATCACCGGCGCGCTTGTCATTTTCACAAGCCGCCGGCCGTATGGATCGTCCATGTTGATCACCGCCGTGCGCGGCGAAAGCTCCGCGAACAGCCTGGCCTTGGCCTCAAAATATTTTTCCATGGAGCCGTGATAGTCCAGGTGGTCCTGCGTAAGGTTGGTGAACACCGCCGTGGAGAACCTCACACCGTTGACCCGCCCCTGCTCAAGGGCGTGCGACGACACCTCCATGGCGCAGCATACCGCTCCGCCGTCTTTCATCTGGCGGAGTATCCGCTGGACGTCGAGGCACTCCGGCGTGGTGTTGTCCAGCGGGATGGTCTTTCCGCCGGAATCGTAGCCTATCGTGCCGATCTTGCCGCATGCCCGGCCCGCCGCGTTCATCACGGCGCTTATTATGTATGTGGTGGTGGTCTTCCCGTTGGTGCCGGTGACCCCCGTGACGCTCATTTCCGAGGTGGGGGAGCCGTAATACCAGTCCGCTATGGCGGCCAGCGCTCCGCGTGAATCCTCCACAATCAATAACGCGGCCCCGCCGGGAAGGGGAACTGACGGCGTCTTCTGGGCGACAACGGCCAAAGCCCCCTTGCTTATCGCGTCCATAATATAGTCATGCCCGTCCGCGGCGGCCCCTTTCACCGCCACAAAAAGCCCGCCGGGGACTGTGCTCTTCGAGTTGTAGCACACCCCTTTCACCGGAGCGGACGGGTCAATGCCGCCAAGTCTGTCACGGGGCGATCCCAAAAGTTCCGCCAAGGCGCCGATTGTCTTTTCCGCCGTCATGATTTCTCTCCGGCGGAAGCCGTTGCCCCGGCGTTCATTTCGCCTTCCTGGCCGTCCCAATTCCTGCGTTTCATCTTTTCCCAATCTATTTCGTACAGGTCCGACCCGGCCGCCGGTATGCGCAGCGCCCGCGCCGCCCGCGCCCCGATCTCCGAAAACACCGGCCCCGCCACGGCTCCGCCCCACTCCACCCCCTTTGGCTCGTCAATCATCACGAGAATCACAAGCCTTGGCGCGTCCGCCGGGAAAAATCCGGCGAAAGAGGCCAGGTGCCTGTCGGCGGAGTATGACCTTGTCACCGGGTCTATCTTCTGCGCGGTGCCTGTCTTCCCGGCGACGGTGTATCCCGGGATGGCCGCCTTCTCGCCCGTGCCGTGCTCCACAACGCCGGTCATCATCTCCGTCATAAGGCGGGCCGTGGCCGCGGAAATCGGCTTGCCCACCACTTCCCTTCCGGCCACCTTGATCACCTCGCCGTTGCGAAGCCACGCCCGCACGAAATGGGGGCGCACAAGGTAGCCTCCGTTGGCGAACGCGGCGATCCCCGCGGCCAGCTGCACCGGCGTCACCGATATCTCCTGCCCGAACGATATGGAAGGCAGCGACGTGGCCGACCAATCGCTCACAGGCCGCAGAAGCCCTGGTATCTCGCCGGGAAGGTCCACTTCCGTCTTCCCGCCGAACCCGAAACTCCTGATGTATTTGTTCAGCGTCCTGGGCCCCAGCCGCTCGCCGATCTTCATCGCGCCGATGTTGCTCGACTTTGCGATTATCTCCGACACCGTCATGGCGCCGTACCTGTTCTTGTGCGCTTCCTTGAATTCATGCCCCCCCACCGTGTAATGCCCGTTCTCGCAGTCGATCACCTCGTCGGGGGTCAGGAGCTTTTCCTCGATGGCCGCCGCCGCCACGAAAAGCTTGAAGGTGGAACCCGGCTCCACCGCGTGGGCCACAGCCTGGGGTTTCATAAGGTCCGCGGCGTACCGGTTGTACATGTTCGGGTTGAACCTGGGCTGCTCGGCCGAGGCTAGTATCTCTCCCGTGAACGGGTCCATCACTATCGCCACCCCGCTTTTGGCCTGGGACTTTAGCACCTGCCGCTCCAGCGCTTTCTCGGTGATGTATTGGATCCGCTCGTCTATGGTGAGCACAAGGTCGGCGGGGGCGCTTTTTTCGGTTATGGCTATCGCGTCGGGCATGGAAATCGGCCTTCCGAGGGCGTCTTTCAAAACAAGGAAGCGGGAATTTGTGGGGCGGATCACCTGGTCATACCCGTATTCCACGCCGTAAAGCCCCTGGTTGTCCACGCCGCAAAAGCCGATGATCTTGGCGGCCATGTCGCGCTTGGGATAAAAGCGCTTGGACTCCTTTATGAACCCCACACCCTGGATGTCCTCTTTTTTCACCTTTTCATACATGTCCGGCTCCATCTTGCGCCTCACCCACACGAAATTCTTGTCCTTGCGCTTGCTGATCACACCCATCAGCTTGCGGGACAGCGCCTTCTGGGCCTGCCCGTCCTCCGGCTCGAGCAGTTCGGAAAGCCTGCGCACGGTCCTGGCCGGGTTGTCCAGCAGGCGGGGATTCAGGTAGGCCGAATTCATGTCTATGGACACCGCCAGTTCGTTGAGGTTCCTGTCGTATATGAATCCCCTGGGAAGATGTATGTTCAGATTGCCGAAATGCAGCTTCTCCGAGTACTCCTCCAACCGCGAATCGCCAAGGATCACAAGCTGGAACATCTTGCCCATGGCCGCCACCGCCCATAGCGACAGGAATCCCGCCACCATCGCGGTCCGAAGCCGGTAGCCGCCGGCTTTTTTCTTTTCGGAGCTTTCCAGGTTATTTTTTCGCAACGATCACCACCTGGCCCGGCCCCGGGAACACAAATCCCAGATCGCTTATGGCCCTGCTTTCCACAAAATCGTATGACCGCACCGAGGACAGCTCCAGCTTCAGCTTCTTGTTCATCTCGCGAAGTTCGCCGAATGTCCGCAGCCGCGCCGAATATTCGTACATAAGGGACGTGGCGCGGATGGACGGATAGACGTAAATGAGCGTGGCGGCAAGGCACAGCATGGCAGGCGCCACATAAGGAGCCATGTCCGCAAAGACAATCCCCCGCCCCTCTCCTTTGCTTTTGCCACGCAGTCTTTCGCCGAATGTGAATTTCATGGTTCCGCCCTACGCCGCCAGCTTTTCCGCGGCGCGCAGCTTTGCCGAACGCGCCCGGGGATTTGCGCCGACCTCTTCATCGGAAGGCGCCAACGGTTTTTTTGTGAGTATGGACACCACCCCCTTCGCCCCGCACACGCAAACAGGGGCGCTCCTCGGGCAGACGCACCGGCCGGCAAGATCGGCAAACGTGTTCTTCACGATCCTGTCCTCCAGGCTGTGGAATGTGATCACCGCTATCCTGCCGCCGGGATTGAGCCTTGCCACCGCCCCTTCGATGGAAGGGCGAAGCTTTTCGATCTCACCGTTGACGGCTATCCTCAACGCCTGGAACACCCTTGTGGCGGGATGGATTTTCGAGCCCCCGCGCGGGGATACGGCGGCCACAGTCTTCGCCAGTTCCAATGTGGTCTGGATAGGCGCCTGCTCTCTTTGCCGGAGGATCGCCCTGGCGATTCTCCTGGAGTGGCGCTCCTCGCCGTACTCGAAGAATATGGAGGCCAATTCCTGTTCGCTCAAGCCGTTCACCATGTGGGCCGCAGTTGTTTTCTGGTCCTTGTCCATCCGCATGTCCAGGGGGCCGTCTTTCATGAAGGAGAAGCCACGGGCCGCGTCCTCTAACTGGAACGAGGAGACCCCAAGGTCCATCAACACGGCGTCGACCATGCCAATACCCATCCGGTCCAAAACCTCCCCTATTTCGGCGAAGCTGGCCTTGACCATCGTTACGCGGCTTCCAAAGCGGGCCAGCCTGTCCCCCGCCCTTTGCACGGCCTGCGCATCACGGTCAATGCCCAGAAGACGATCTATCCTCCCGAACCGCGAAAGAAGCGCCTCGGCATGGCCGCCCCCTCCCACGGTGGCGTCCACGACCGTTTTAATCCCCGGCTGGTCAAGCAGGGAAATTGTCTCCTCCAGCAGGACCGGGACGTGTTTCAATGGTCCGCGACTCCTTGCCACCCCTCCCCGGGCGGTAAAACCCTAATTATCAGAAACGCAAAAGGCCGGCTAAAAGCCTAGCCCCCTTATCCTCTCCGAAAGTCCCAACGCTGGATTGGCCGTCTTCAACTCGCCATAGTTTCCGGTGGACCATATCTCGATCTTCTTGATCCTCCCAACAACCACGGCAGACTTGCCAAGCCCCGCGTATTCCCGGAGCCTGCCGGGAATCAGGATGCGCCCGTTCTTTATCGGGCACTCTTCCGCGTTGGCCGATATGGCCCGCAAAAGATCGCCCCGCTCCGGCGTGTACGGCTCCGCTTCCAGCTTTTCGTATTTTTCCAGCCATTGCCTTGCCGGATAACCGGCAAGACACCGGTCCGACACGGTGACAATCAACGGCGGGGCAAATACGTTGAGCAAAGTATCCCGGACTTTGGCGGGTAGATTCAATCTTCCCTTGGGATCCAGGCTGACTTCATATTCGCCGATAAACACTAGGCATCCTCGACACTTTATGACACTTTATGACACGCCGCCATAATATAGGATTGAGATGCCCAGCGTCAACAATTATTCTATATTGCTATCCATTTGTTTTTATGTCCTTTAGCGCCATTTAAAAGATGCCTTAATAAAACTGAACATATGAATTATTAAAAATCATAGTTAATAACATTAAATTTACGCAAATAATATGTTAATTATATTAAAATGTCAATAACAACGTCAAAATCCCGGCGCTCTCTCAATGGGGGATAACCATCGGCTCCGAAAAAGAAGGCATGCTTTAAAATCCATTACCCTTCCCCCCCTCGAAAATGGATTTTTCCACCCCCTTGCCCACCCGGCCCTGCCGGCAAACAGGCGAGCTTAATAATATTCTTATTACCAGGCGCCCCTCTATCCGTAGCTTCTCCCAACGGCATCGCACTTCGAATAAGACTACAAAATTTGTAGCCAAAAGGTGTCCGAAGCCATAATTTATGAAAGTCCGCAGTTAACCTCTGGTTCATAACTCTTTGTTTTATATCTGTTTGTCCTAGCGCTAAAACTGGCGGTTTTGGTATCCATCTTGCTTCCCTATGGCGGCATGAGCGCAAACGAACTGTTAAAGTCCCCTGAAAAGGGTCTGGTCCAAAACTTCCTTGTAAGGTTGATGGCCGAGAAGAACGCATCCTCCCACACCATCCGCGCGTACTCCTCCGATCTCGGTCAGTTCTTCCATTACATGCGGCAGTCCGGCAAATGGACCTCCGACGCCTCCACCGCAAGCCTTGCCTCCCTGGACGCCAATGTCATCCGGGCTTACGTTGGAACACTGCGCCGCCGCCAGGTTTCCGCGGTGAGCGTGGAACGCAAGCTTTGCACGTTGCGCTCTTTTTTCCTTTATTACATCCAGACCGGTGATTTGGCGCTAAACCCCGCCCGGGACGTCCCGCTCCCAGCCAAACCCAAGACAAACCCCGGCTTCCTTACCCCCGATGAAGTCAACGGGCTTATCGACGCACCCTTTGAAGACGACGGCAAAGCCTCCATACGCGACAGGGCCATCCTGGAAATCCTTTACGCCACCGGCATGCGCGCCTCCGAACTTGCCTCCCTTTCCGTGGAGAACGTTGATTTCCACCGCAAGTTCATCACCGTGCGCGGCAAGGGAAAAAAGGAAAGGCTGGTCCCCTTTGGATTGAAGGCGGAAAAGGCCATCAACGAGCTGATCTTCGCCACTCCCCTGGCGCAAGAGGACGCGATGGGCCTGCCGATGTTCACCAATCCGCGCGGCAAAAGGCTTTCGGTGCGCTCGATCCATTCGATAGTGAAGCGCCGGGCGAAACTGTGCGGGATGGACAGGCCGGTGGCTCCCCACAAGCTGCGCCATACCTTCGCCACCCATCTGCTCGACGGCGGGGCGGACCTGCGCGTGATACAGGAAATGCTCGGCCATTCCAGCCTTTCGACCACACAGAAATACACCCACGTGGGCCTTGCCCAGTTGATGAAAGTATATGACGGCGCCCATCCACGGGCGTTCGCGGCGGAAAACGCAAATGAAGGAGCGAAACGATGACGCCTCAGAAAAGGAAAATCAGCCTTGAACGCTACATGGAATATCCCAGCCATGTGATCGGCTTTGTGAACAAAAAGGGGGTGGAAGTGGTGGTGTACGACCAGAGCGGGCCTGTGGCCCGGATCGCCCCATATCAGAAAATGGTGGCCATATCAAACCTGAAGGAACATTCGGCCAAGGACGAGTCGCTGGCCACTGCCGCGGAAATGCGGGACATCCGGGAAGTCAGCCCGGAGCAGATGGACAACGGCGGCGTGTGGCGCATGGGAAGCCAGACCCGCAAGGAACTGGACAACACCGGCTGGCTGAAAAAGATCGCCCGGCTCTCCCCGGCGGAGATTTTAAAACGGGCCGGCGTGGCCGGATTTTTTCATAACCACGCCCGCGCATAGCCTATGAGATAGATTTTATTTTTTTAAAACCCCTCGCGCCGCGGTCTTTGCTCCACTCCCTAACCCGTTAGACCGCGGCGCTGTTTTTTTCGTTGTTTTCGTAGCGCCGTCATCTTGCCGGCAATTCTTTTCCTCCCCATTTGCAAGCACCGCCCCTCGGCAGGCTCGGGGTGATAAATCCATGTGATGGAGAGCCATAAAGGGCGGGTTTCAAACCCGCCCCTGCAACCCCGCTTCCTTCAATCTTCTCGAATACAGCGCAAGGGTCTTCTCTATTACGGTCTTTTCCGAAAATCCGTTTATCACCATTTCACGGCCAGCGGCGCCCATCTTCCCGCGAAGCCCGGAATCGGCCAGCAACGTCTCCATCCTGCCCGCCAGCGCCGCCACATCACGCAACGGCGCAAGATATCCGTTCACGCCGTCCCGCACTATCTCCCGGCATCCGGGTATGTCATACGCAATCACCGGGCGGGCGGAGGAGGCGGCTTCGATCAACGATTTTGGCACCCCTTCGCCGTAAAAAGATGGCAGCGCCACAATGGCAGTTTCCCGCAATGTCTCCGGCATGTTCTCCCGCATCCCCCAGTATTCCACCACTCCTTCATCGTTCCATGCGGCAAGCTGGGCAAGCGGAATGGAAGAAGGATTATGCGGATCGGGCGATCCGGCCAGCGCCATGCGGACGGAAACACCTCGTGATTTTAAAATCCGCGCCGCTTCCACAAAATCGAAAACGCCTTTCGTCGAAAGCATCCGGGATGAAAGCAGGATCACCGGCGTCCCGGCAGGCTCAGCTTGCGGCGGCTCAAAAATGCCGGTGTCCACCCCGGAGCCCATGATAAGCTCCGCGTGCGATTGTTCCACTATCCCCGCCTCCACGAACGCGCGCATGTCGTCCGGGTTCTGGAATATGGAGCACGACTTGCCGCGCCTCATCGCCATGCCAAGCGCCGTCTTTATCGCGCCCCTCGTCAGAGCAGCCTTAAGCCCCTTCGCGACGAACACATGGCCAAGCCCCGCCAATGCGTTCACCGTCACCGGCACATCAGCCACGGCGGCGGCGATGGAGCCGTATATCACAGGTTTTAGCGCCACGTGATGGACGATGTGTGGTCTCACACGGCGATAGACCGATACGATCTCCCCCACACCAGCAGTCTCTTTGATTGGATTGACGGACCGCCTGGAAAGGGACAGCGGCGCAAGTTCAAAACCTTCCGCCGCGATTCTTCCCCCATGTTCGTTGACGGCCGTCGCCACGGTCACTTCATATCCCGAATCCCTGGCGGCCCTTGCGATCGCCAGCCTGTGCGACCAGAAATACCAGTCCTCCGTGACGAAATATAAAAGCCTCCGCCCGCTCACGCCCTTGCTCTCCTGAACATGGCCACGGCAAAATATCCGGCGCAATAAGCCGCTCCCGCCATCTCCCCAATCCATGCATGGAATGGATTTTTGCCGATATACAGGGTCACAATTTTTTCCCAGAGCGATTTATGCGGCACAAATTCCCATGGTCCCATAAATGGCCATAAAATAACTTCCAATTCAGGCATGTCCTGGACCAGATGCAATATCACCCCGGCGAAGAGCGCCCAGATAGCCGCGCGCCGTTCTGGCCAAAGAAGCCAGGCCGCCGCGAAGAGCGCCGCTTCCACCACAATCGAATGGAAAGCCGCCCGGCCCGGATACGATTCTATCAAGCCGGAAAGGGCTATCCCCTTGTCCATCACGTCCGGGGCCAGCGCGCCGGCCAGCACAAGTGTGAACGGCGGCATTTTGCGCACACGCTCCCCAAGGGAGTGGAGCATGAATGTCGTGGTGAAATGGCCGAAGATCATGGAATCACATAATGGATGTCATGGCGAGCCTGTCCAACCATGACAACAATCATGCCGCAGCCTCTCACTGTTTGACAAACCGGGAAACGTCTATGTCGTACGCCTTGATCTTCTCCTGAAGGTTCTTGCGGGCAAGTTCCAGCGCGTCGGCGGCGTGGGTTATGTTGCCGCCGAATTTACGGAGTGTGCGCTCTATATAGCTTTTCTCCCACGCCCCTTTGGCCATGCGCAGGGGGATCACCCCTGTGTCACCCGGCTCCGGATCCGGCAGGTCCGAAAAAGCGGCGGGGCCACGGACGTTCTCGGGCAGGTCCTCTTCGTCTATCACTTCGTCCCTTGTCAACGCCACGGCGCGCTCCACAACGTTCTGCAGTTCGCGAACGTTGCCGGGCCACGGGTAATTGCTCATCATCGCCAGCGCCTCGTCGGTGAAGGCGCGGATGCTCCGGCCGGTCTCCGTGGCGTACCTTTCAAGGAAGTGGTATGCCAGCGTGGGTATGTCCTGGCGCCGTTCGCGCAGCGGCGGCACATCTATGGCTATGACGTTGAGCCGGTAGAAAAGGTCCTCCCGGAAATTGCCTTTGGCCACTTCGTCGGGCAGGTTCTTGTTGGTGGCGGTGATTATGCGCACGTCGGTGCTGATGGTCTTGTTCCCGCCGATACGTTCGAACTCCCTTTCCTGTATCACCCGCAGAAGCTTCACCTGGGTGGCCTGGGTGATCTCGCCGATCTCGTCGAGGAAAAGCGTCCCCTTGTCCGCCAGCTCAAACCGCCCCTTGCGCGCGGCCACGGCCCCGGTGAACGCGCCTTTCTCGTGCCCGAAAAGTTCGCTCTCCAGCAACGGTTCCGGCAAAGCGGCGCAGGAGACCTTGATGAACGGCCCGGCGGCGCGGGGGCTTTTGTTGTGCAGGGCGCGGGCGATAAGCTCCTTGCCCACGCCGCTTTCACCCTGTATGAGCACCGTGGAATTGGTGTTGGCCACGTTGTCCACCAGTTCGTAAACTCGCCGCATGATCTGCGAGGCGCCCACGATCTTGTCGTACTTTAGCGCCTTTGTCAGCTCCTCGCGAAGCATCATGTTCTGGGAGCGGATTTCCAGAAGCTCATATATCTTGCGGATTGCCAGGGCCACGTCGTCCGGCTCGAATGGGCGCAGAAGATAGCTGTACGCCCCCTTTTTGATCGCCTCGATGGCGGTGGGGATGGACCCATATGCCGTGACGATTATCACCTCCACCCCCGGGAACCGCTCCTTGGTCTTCACCAGAAGCTCAAGCCCGTTCATGGCCGGCATCATAAGGTCTGTGATTACCACGTCGTAAACGTTCTTTTCCATCATGGCCAGGGCGGCCACGCCGGACTCGGCGGTGTCGCTCTCCCAGTTGTTGCGCTCCATGAGGACGGAGAGCAGCTCCAGGTTGTCCGGATTGTCGTCCACGATAAGGATTCGGCGTTCGCTCATACCGGGTATTTTGAGGCCAAAGGCGGCTTAAGGCAAAGATTTTTAGAGGTGGGTGTCATTGGGAGCGCGGGCATCTTGCCCGCAAAAAGGTGATGGAGCATCGAAGGCTGCATAATGCTTCCCCCTTGTCGCCTCTACTAACGCTTCTCCATGGCCGCTGACCACGGATTCTTAAAGGATAAAGCGAGAAACCGGGGTCAGGCACCCCCGGGGAAGCGGTGTTCTTGGTTGCTGTCCGGGTGTTTAAGCTCGTTAGCGCGTCACCCCGGACTGTCCCGACGTATCGCCGCCATTCTGGAGGCAATTGCCGGCGGAACGCGGAGCTACAAGGGAACAATGGAATCAATACTGTTTTTCGTAACGGGTGGGGTCGTTATGCTGTTCTTTCATCTTCCAGTACGACGAGGCGGCGCGGTCTATCTTCTCGTCGAGGATGTCCTTGCCCATAAGCCGCATGATCAAACCGATGGGCGTTATCACAAGATAGAACACCGCCGCCAAAAGCAGCCGAGTGTTGAACCACGCGAGCCCGGCGGCGAATTTCGCCCATAGCCGGTACAGCGGAAGCAGGGACATGGGGGCAACTGCCGCGAAAAAGGCGAACAACGCCGACGCGCCGTACCAGTATGGATAGCTTGCGCGCCCTTTCCACCATAGCGCGGAGCCGATCACCGCGAATATCGCCGTAAACCCGATCCAGGTGATCCGGACCTCCCTTTTCCCTTCGCCTATAGCCATACCGTCAATCCAGCTCGAATTCGGAGCGCCAGTCGGTGTCTTCCTTCAACTCCGGCTGCGCTTCCTTCGCCAATAGATGGTTGTCCAACACAAGATAGTCCATGTTGGTGCGCATGAAACACTTGTACGCGTCCTCCGGCTTTTGCACGATAGGCTCGCCGCGCACGTTGAACGATGTGTTTATTATCACCCCGCAACCGGTGAGCTTTTCGAACTTGCCGATAAGCTGGTAGTAAGCCGGGTTGCGCTCCGCGTCCACCGTCTGCACCCGGGCCGAATAGTCCACATGGGTCACCGCCGGTATGTCCGACCTTGGCACGTTGAGCTTTTCTATCCCGAAAAGTTTTTCCTGCTCGGCGGTCATCGGTATGCGGCGGCGCTCCTGGACCGGGGCCACGAGCAACATGTATGGGCTGTCGCTGTCCATGTCGAAATAATCATTCACCTTCTCCCGCAACACCGACGGGGCGAAGGGGCGGAACGATTCGCGGAATTTTATCTTCAGGTTCATGATGGACTGCATTTTCGGCGAACGGGAATCCCCGATAATGCTTCTTGCCCCAAGGGCGCGCGGGCCGAACTCCATCCTGCCGTGGAACCACCCCACCACTTTTTCCTCCGCCAGGACTTTCGCCACCGCATCGGTAAGTTCGTCCACATTGGAAAACCTTGTGGATGGGATGTTGTTCCTGGCAAGGTAGGCGGCGATATGATCGTCCCCGTATTCCGTGCCGAGGAGCGAACCTTTCTGCCTGTCCATCTTGCCCCCGGCGGAGCGGGGCTTCTTCTCCACCGAGTGCCACGCGAAAAGCGCCGCGCCCAGCGCCCCCCCGGCGTCACCTGCGGCCGGCTGTATCCATATGTTTTCGTACACTTTTTCGCGCAATAGCTTGCCGTTGGCAACGCAGTTGAGCGCCACGCCCCCGGCCATGCAAAGGTTCTTTTTCCCAGTCACCCGGCGCACATGCCTGCCCATGCGCAACACAGCCTCTTCCGTCACGTCCTGAACGGAACGCGCCAGGTCCATCTCTTTTTGCGTGAGGTTGGCCTCCGGCTTGCGCGGCGGGCCGCCGAAAAGATCGTGGAATTTGCCGCCGGTCATCGTCAGCCCGGCGCAATAGTTGAAATAGCTCATGTCCAGCTTGTAAGAGCCGTCTTCCTTAAGGTCTATGATGTTGTCCAGGATGGTCTTCACATATTTCGGCTCGCCGTACGGGGCCAGCCCCATCACCTTGTACTCCCCGGAATTGACCTTAAAGCCGGTGTAATAGGTGAACGCTGAATACAGCAATCCCAGCGAATGGGGGAAACGGATCTCCTGCAATATCTCCATCTCGCTCCCCTTCCCCTGGCCGAAAGAGGTGGTGGTCCATTCCCCCACCCCGTCGGTGGTGAGGATGGCCGCTTCGTGAAAGGGGGAAGGGAAAAAAGCGGACGCCGCGTGGGACTCGTGATGCTCCGGGAACACCACCCTCCCCTCGTAGCCAAGCTTCTCGCGCAACGTGTCGCGCATCCACAGCTTTTCCTTCAGCCACATGGGGATCGCCGTGAAAAAAGAGCCTATCCCCGCGGGGGCGTACGCCAGGTATGTTTCCAGTATCCGCTCAAATTTGATCCACGGCTTGTCATAAAAGGCGAGTATCCCGATATCTTTCGCCGCTATCCCCGCGGACTTCAGGCAAAAGTCCACCGCGTTGGCCGGATATGAGGCGTCGTGCTTTTTGCGGGTGAACCGCTCCTCCTGGGCCGCGGCCACGATCTCGCCGTCCTTTAAAAGCGCGGCGGCGGAATCGTGGTAAAAGGCGGAGACGCCGAGTATATACATGGACCTGTGCGCCGCCTAAACTCTAGAACAGCGCGTAGATGAACGGCGCCAGGGCCGAGCTCTCGGTGAACACAATAAGCGCGCCGAGCGCCAGCAGGAGCAGTATTATCGGCGCCAGCCAGAATTTCTTCCTGACCTTGAGAAAATCCCAGAATTCGGAAAGCATCGAGTTTCCAGCCATCGCGTTTTGATCTAGTTTTATTAATGTTTGAGTAAACGATATCCGCATTGTTTAACATTTAGTTGTGGAAAATTCAAGAAAAATGTAAGCTATTGGTTTTAGTGATTTTAGTTGCGCCATCCGCCAATACCGGCCAGGCGCGGCCCTTACAACCCTTTTTGCTGTGGTGTGTTAATAGAATGGGCGAGAGGATACTTGTCACCGGCGCCGCCGGTTTTATCGGTTTTCACCTGTGCTCCAGGCTGTTGAAAGAAGGGGCGTCCGTCACCGGCCTGGACAGCCTGAACGACTACTACGACGTAAACCTCAAAAAGGCGCGGCTGGCCATTCTGAAGGAAAATCCCTCCTTTGAGTTCATGCATTTGAAGCTGGAGGAGACGGACGGCATGGAGAAAATGTTCTCCACCCGCAAATTCAGGACAGTGGTGAACCTGGCGGCGCAGGCAGGCGTGAGGTATTCGCTGGAAAATCCGCTCGCGTACGTCAGCGCAAACCTGGTGGGCTTTGGCAACATACTCGAAGGGTGCCGGCTGCACGGGGTGGAGCATCTTGTTTACGCCTCTTCAAGCTCGGTGTACGGCGCCAACAAGACGTTCCCATTCTCCGAAAAGCACAATGTGGACCATCCCATGTCGCTGTACGCGGCCACGAAGAAGTCCAACGAGCTTCTGGCCCACAGCTACAGCAGCATTTTCGGCCTGCCAACCACCGGCCTGCGGTTTTTCACCGTTTACGGCCCCTGGGGAAGGCCGGACATGGCGCTTTTCAAGTTCACCAAGGGGATATTGGAGAACAAGCCGATAGACGTGTACAACCACGGCGATATGAGCCGGGACTTCACGTATATAGACGACATAGTGGACGGCGTGGTGAAGGTGATGAGCAAGATACCGGCCGGCGATCCTGCGTGGAACGGCGAAAAGCCGGAGCCAAACGTAAGCTACGCGCCTTATCGGGTGTATAATATCGGGAATAACAAGCCGGAAGACCTTATGCTGATGATCGGACTGCTTGAGGACCTGCTGGGCAAGAAAGCGGAAAAGAACTTTTTGCCGATGCAGCCTGGCGACATAAAGGCGACCGCCGCGGACATTTCGGCCATCAGCCGGGATTTCGGCTTTTCGCCGGCCACTTCCATCCGGGAGGGGATTCCCCGGTTCGTGGAATGGTACAGGAAATATTACGGCGTGTGACCGCCGCCTGAAATGATGAGGATCGCCTTAAAGAACCCCCACACATGGATCGTGATGGGGGTGGACACCGCCCTTATCATCCTCTCCTTCTGGCTTTCATTCTGGCTGCGGTTTGAAACGATAACGCCGGACCAGTACACCATTTTCATCAACCTTCTGGCCCCGGTGCTGGTGGTCAAGCACACCGCCTTCATCTACTACGGCATGCAGTCGGGCATGTGGCGCTTCACGGGGGTGATCGACCTTATCAACCTGATAAAGGCATCCGTCATCAGTTTCGCGGTGATCGTCATCGGCGTGAGCTTCGTTTATTACTCCACGTTCACCGGGGGCATTTCCAGGACCGTGTTCGTGATAGACACGTTCATCACGGTGTGCCTGATAGGTTCGTTCCGGCTGCTCATCAGGTTCTACTTCACCAGGAACATCAAGATCGGCGGCGTATGGGAACTTATAAAACCTTCCAGGCTTTCCGGCGAGAAGACGCACGGCGGCATACCGGCGCTCATCTACGGAGCCAACGAGCGCGGCGAGATATTGCTGCGCTCCCTTATGAGCCCGCTGAACCCCTCCCATTACGAAATAGCCGGGTTCGTGGACGACTCGAGCGTTTACGACGGGGTGAATATCCACGGCTACCCGATCCTCGGCGGGCTGGACAAGCTGGAGGACACCGTATCCCGGCTCAACGTAAGGGAACTGTTGATCGCATCCCAGATGGACCCGGAAATGGTGGAGCGGATAAACGCCCGGTGCAAGGCGGCGGGGATATTGTGCCGGATAGTGCCGGCGCACCTGGACGGGTTCCATGAAAAGATAGACGCCACCCGCCTGCGAGGCATCCAGATAGAGGACCTTTTGAGCCGCACGCCGGTCACCATCGATTACACAATGGTGGCAGACGCCCTCAACGGCAAAAGGGTGATGATCACAGGCGCCGGGGGGTCTATAGGCAGCGAGCTTGCGCGCAAGCTGGCGGAGTTCTCGCCTGCCGCCATGATCCTTGTGGACATAGGGGAGAACTACCTTTTCGAGCTTGGCCGCTCCCTGGAGCGGTTTGACGGGGTGAACGCCACCTACCACTGCGCGGACATAACAAACTCCGCCAAGATGGAACGGCTTTTCGAGAAGTTCAGGCCCCAGTTCGTCTTTCACGCCGCCGCCCACAAGCATGTGCCCATGATGGAGATGAACAGGGACGAGGCCATCCGTAACAATATCGGCGGCATAAAGGTGGTGGCTGACCTTTCGGAGCGTTTCGGGGCGGAGCGGTTCATCCTCATCTCCACGGACAAGGCGGTGAACCCTTCCAACGTGATGGGCGCCACCAAGCGGGTGTGCGAGCTTTACGCCCAAATCAAGGCGCAAAAAAGCAAGACGGCGTTCCTGACGGTGCGGTTCGGCAACGTGCTGGGGAGCAACGGGAGCGTTGTCCCCATATTCTTAAAGCAGATCGAGGAGCGCGGGCCTGTCACCGTCACCGACGAGGAGGTGGAACGGTATTTTATGACCATCCCGGAGGCGGTGCTGCTGATATTGCAGGCGGCCTTCATGGGAAGCCAGGGGGAGCTTTTCATCCTGGACATGGGAAGCCCGGTGAAAATAGCCGACCTGGCGCGCAAAATGATCCAGTTGGCCGGATTCGTGCCGGGCAAGGACATAGAAATAGCGTACACCGGCCTGCGCCCCGGCGAAAAGCTCAAAGAGGAGCTTTCCGGCGTCGGTGAAGTGATGGAGCCGACGGCCCATCCGAAGATTAACCGCGTGGCGGCCGGCCTTGTCGAAGCGGACGCCGTGGAGACGGCCATAAACCGCCTGCTCTTAAAATCGGCCTCTGATCCGGACGGGGCTTATAAAATGATGATGATCTGGCTATCGTCCGGGAAGGCGCCAGAAGAGGACGGCGCCGCGAATCCATCCAAGCTGATCCTTGTCAAGGGAAGCCAGACGGGGTGAATAACACGGCCTGCCTAAAGGCCGATGCCGTAATGCTCCAGTTTTTTATACAGGCGGGAACGGTGGATGCCCAGTATCTTTGCCGCCTTGGCCTTGTTGTTGTCGGCCAGCAGCATGGCGCGCTCTATGAGGGCTTTCTCGGCCTCTTCGAGCGTGGGGACATTCCCGTCTCCTTGGGCTCCCTTGCCGGCGGCCGGCTCTTCCTCCGCGTCCCTGCGGCGTATGGCCTTGTGCAGGCTTAAGTGGCCGCTTGATATCCAGTCCATATCGGCGTAGGCGTAGCAGCGCTCTATCACGTTCTGGAATTCCCGCACGTTGCCGGGCCAGTCGTAGTTCATCAGAGCTTCCATGGCCGTGTCGTCCACCCCTTTTACGGAGCGGTTGAACTTGGAGTTGAACTGGTTGATGAAGAATTTCGCCAGAAGCGGTATGTCCGGCCTCCTGTTGCGCAACGGGGGCATTTCGATGGGGAGCACGGTTATCCTGTAATACAGGTCCTCGCGGAACCGCCCCTCTTCCACCGCCTCGTCCAGGTCCACGTTTGTTGCGGCTATTACCCGGACGTTAATGCTTATCTCCTCCGTCCCCCCCACCGGGCGGAGCTTTCCGTCCTGCAACACGCGCAAAAGCTTGGCCTGCGCCTCCTTTGGAAGCTCCCCTATTTCGTCCAGGAATATGGTACCCCCGTCCGCCGCCTTGAAAAGCCCCTGCGACGAGGAGACCGCCCCGGTGAACGCCCCTTTTTTGTGGCCGAAAAGCTCCGACTCTATAAGGTCGCTGGGAAGCGAGGCGCAATTCACCGGCACGAACGGTTTTCCGGCCACCTGGCTGGCAAAATGTATCCCCCGCGCCACAAGCTCCTTGCCGGTGCCCGATTCGCCGGTGATGATCACAGGGCTTGTCACCCGGGCCGCCCCCTGCATCTTCTCGAACACCTCCCGCATCGCCTCCGATCCGCCGATGATGTTGTCAAACCCGTAGTTGCCCTTAAGCTCGTGGTTGAGCCGGTTGACCTCGTTGCGCGCTTCCGCAAGGTCTAGCTTGAGCGAGCGGATGCGAAGCATGGCCCGGATGCGGGCGATAAGCTCGTCCATGTCGAAAGGCTTGGTAACATAATCGTCCGCGCCGATCTCAAATCCCTTGAGTTTGGACTCCTTGTCGTCCTTTGCGGTGAGGAGGATTATGGGGAGGAACTCGTTGACCGCCTGTTCTTTTATCTTGCGGCACGTCTCATACCCGTCCATGCCGGGCATCATCACGTCCAGCAGCACCAGGTCTGGGGATATTTTCTCCAGTTCGCCAAGCGCAACAATCCCTGACGGAACGCACACCACATCGTAGCCCCGCCGGGTGAGCCTGCCTTTGAGCAGGGCGAGGTTGTCCTCCTCGTCGTCCACCGCAAGGATAAGATGTTTTGTTTCTTCAGCCATGTTCCACCAGATGTCCGGCCTCAATGGAGGCGTTTGTATTCCCCTGACAAACCCCGGGCTAAAGCAATTTATCACAACGGGCGGGGATTGTGAACGCCGTAAAGCTCATATAGCGTCCGGCTGGAGCCAGGTCACTTAAAATCGTCCCTGTCGAGCCCGTATTTGCGCATTTTGTCGAAAAGGGAGCGGGGGGGTATCTCCATGATCGCCGCCGCCTCTTTGAGGTTGCCCCCCGTCCGTTTCAACGCTTCGCTGATGAACTCCTTTTCGAAGGCGTTCACGCTCTCCCGGAGCGATCCGGAAGCCGCGGCTCTTGGCGTTTGGCCGCCCGGGACTTCCCAGTCCGTTATCTGGTCTCCCGGGCATTTTAGCGCCAGCGCGGCGATGGTGTTCTTAAGCTCCCGCACGTTGCCCGGCCACGAATAGGACACAAGCTTGTCCATGACAACTGGCGATATCCCCATCTCCCCCTTCTCGTAGAATTTGAGACTTTCCCACAGGAAAGCATGCGCAAGGACCGGTATGTCCTCCCTCCTTTCCCGCAACGCCGGCACACGGATGACCGCCGCGCCGAGCCTGTGGTAAAGGTCCGCCCGGAACAGCCCCTTTTCGGCCAGCGCCGGAATGTCCTGGTTGCTGGCGGCCACTATGCGCACGTCAACGGGTACGGACTCGTTTGATCCGATCCGGGTGATGCGCTTCTCCTCTATCGCGCGCAATATCCCCGCCTGCACGGCCATGGGGGCGCTGTTTATCTCGTCGAGCAACAATGTGCCCCCGGAGGCGAATTCAAACTTTCCCGTCTTGCGAGAGTCCGCCCCGGTGAAGGCCCCCTTCTCGCATCCGAAAAGCTCCACGAACGCAAGCGATTCAGGGATGGACGCCATGTTCAGCGCGACAAAGGGGCCAGCCGCCCTGGCCGACCTTGCATGAAGCGCCCTGGCCACAAGCTCCTTTCCGGATCCTGTCTCCCCCGTCACAAGGGCCGTTAGCATGACCCCGGCATAAACGTTGATCTCATCTTTGAGCTTTGCCACCTCCGGTGATTTTCCCAGAATCCCGCAATATCCTTCCCGGTCCCCCAGCGCCGCGGCCAGCTCGTCCTTTAGCTGCCTTGCCTGGTAAAGGAGGTTGGCCTTTTCCACGGCCCGCGCCACGGAAGCGAGCATCACGTCCGCCTCGAAAGGCTTTTCCACGAAATCGTAGGCGCCTTTTTTCATCGCGTCCACTGCGGTGGAGACGTCCCCGTGGCCTGTCATTATTATCACCGGGCCCATGACCCCCATTTTCACAAGTTTTTCCAGCAGTTTCGTTCCGGCCATGCCCCCGAGCCTGATATCAACAATGAAACAGCGGGCCGCGCCTATCCCCTGCCACGAAAGGAGGTCTTCTCCGGAAACAAACGTGACTGCGGCGTATTTCTTGAGTTCGAGCATTTCGGCGAGGGATTCGCGCACCGCCGCCGCGTCGTCCACTATTGCCACCGTGGCGGCCTTTTCAGGCATGTCCATGTTCATCGCTCTTCAACATTATCGAAAAAACCGCGCCCCCTCCCGGAATGGAGCGGGCGGTGATCTCCCCCCCGTGATCGTGTATTATCCGGCGGGATATCGCAAGCCCCAGCCCGCATCCCTCCTTTTTGCTCTTGGTGGTGAAAAACGGGTCGAATATCTTCTCCGCCACTTCCGGGGCGAACCCTGCGCCGTTGTCTTCCACCGACACAAGGATATGCCCGTCGCCCAGCCTGTGGGTTGTCACGCGGATGCGTCTTTCATCCTTTCCCTCCGAGGCTTCCATCGCGTTGTTTATGACGTTGACAAGCGACTGCTCGAGCCGAAGCTGGCTGCCAGGCACGCAGGCAAGCCCGCTGGAAAGCTCCGTGGTCACCGTCACCCCGTTTTTTTTCATTGTCGGCGAAAGCATGTCCAGCGTCCTTTCGATCAGGTGGTTTACGTCCACTTTGGTCACTGATGAATCGCCGGAGCCCGCGAACGTCTTCAGGTCCTTGATGAACTCCTTTCCCCGGCGCACCTGCCCGGCGATTTTGGCCAGGCTTTCGCGGACCTTGTCCATTTGCGGCGGATCCATGTCCAGGTATTCCCTGGCTATCTCCGCGTAATTCATTATCCCGGTGAACGGCTGGTTCATCTCGTGGGCCACCCCGGCGGACATTTCGCCCAGCGACGAAAGCCGGTTTAAGTGGACAATCTCCGCCGTGCGCTGGGCCACCAGCCGCTCCACCATTTCGTTTCTCCTGACAAGGCCGGCCAACTGCCATGTGAGCGCCAAAGTGACCGCAACCCCGCTCCAGAACGCCATCGCGGCGTGGGAGCTTTTTTCAAGCTGGAGGTATTCGGCGGCCGGCATGAACACCGCCGACCACGGCCTTCCGGCCACGTTCATGCCCCTCGCAATGTTGTACTTTCCGAACACGTCGCCATGAATGTCCGCCGGATGCTCCTCCAGGTAATTGTCAGGTTTGCCGGCGTCCATTATGAAGCGATCCGCAATGGGAATGGTTGTGTCGTGCATGTCGTAAAGGTGGACATGTATCCCTTCCATATCAATGCTCGAAAGCGAGGAGGTGACAAGTTTGCCGGCGTCAAAGACCGCCATGGCAAATCCAAACGGCGGGTCTTCTTTCCCCACGGCCGCGCCGGACGCCCAATTTTTATCAAGCGGCCAGAACACGAAAATGTATTTTGCGTTATCACCGCCGCCCGGCAGTTTCACGGGCCCCGTGGAATACGGCCCCCGCCTGGCCCGGCACATGTCCATTGCGCCCTTGAAAACGGGATCGGATGAAAAATCCAGCCCTTCAAGATTTTTATCCGGCCCGGCGGGGGTGACAAGATAAAGCGGATAATAATCGTTCGCCCCGTTAGCCGGCTTGACGGAGCCGTCCTTTTCCTTTTGCCTGATTGTAAAACCCGCCCCTCCGTTTTTTCGCGCCGCTTTTTCGAAAGCATGGACGCTCACGCCTTTGATCAACGGAAGGAAGCCGATCATGCGCACGCTTCCATATCTTGAAACCATGTGGCCGCTGATAACGTCAAACTCGGCGCGGAAGGAAGCCATTTTGTTGTATAAACCGCCGCGCATTTCGGCGTTTATCCATATCCACACCGATTCAAGGGCGGCAAGCCTTTCATTTACGCCGTTTTGGATGGATGCGGTCAGGTTGCCCGTTTTGGAGCGGAACCCGCTTTCAAACCGGTCTTCCTCCAGCGCGCGCAACTCGCCGTATATGGCGCCTGAAAGGCTTATGCCCACAATCAACACCGCGGCGGCATACGGTTTGCTCAGAAATGGGCTCCACCACGGCTTTTTGCCGTTCGTCATTTTTTCCATGGATGATTATTTTAATACCGGCGCGGCGCGGTTTAAAGACATATCGCGGGAAAAGGGGGGCCGGGGGGGGTAAAACCTCCCCGGCCTGGGGAAACCGGCTAAGCCGATGTGGGGAGGCTCAGCCGAAACAAAAACACATAAGCGCCATGCCGCCGCCGGGCAGAAGCCCCATCCCCATGAAGATGAAGTGGCTCATCAACTGGACAAAAGGGCCTCTGCTCATATCCTTGCCTTGGGCGCGGGTTTTTAGGCCGGGCGCTCATTTCTCCTCCCACGAAAGGACATGGACGTTCACCGGCGTGCCCGACGAGAAGTCCTCGTTGCCCACCTGGATCACCTGCCCGTCCCTCGATGAGACATACGCGTGCCCCTTCTTGATATAGACCGACCCGCGTGAGTTGGCAGTGTCCAGCGTGAACGTGGCGGCCCCGGTCTTCATGTCTATGGCGTGAAGCTTGCCGACGCTGGTGGTGGAGTTGATGTCGTCCCTCGGGTTGGCGCTCTCGCCGGTGCCGAACATGGTGTTCACGTACACTATGCCGTTGGCCACAGTGGGCGATCCCCACACCTTTTCGCCCACCGCGAGGTTCTGTTGCCAGAGGAACGTGCCCGCGCCGTTCAAGGTGGATGGCGTGGCCAACTTGTCCGTGATGTCTATGGCGATGATGGAATGGATGTAGCTTGCGTCCGCCGGGGCGAAATCCGCGCCGCCGGTCCCGAAGATCACGATGAAGTGGAAGTTCTCGTCAACGGCGATCGTGGGGGGCGCCGAGATCGGATAGTTGACGCCCGCGTTGCTGACTGTGGCGCCCGAGCCGCCGTTGAACAACGGTATGCCGGCCCCGTTCACGTTCGAGCCGGTCAGGGCGTCAAGCTCCCATAGCCGGCCGTCCATGTCGCCCACAATCACTTCGTCTATATATCCGTCACGGGTCTTGTCAAGCAACACTATGGCGCCCGGAAGCTCGTTCTGCGTGCCGCTGTAGTCCACGGAGAACCTCCACAGCGTGGCCCCCGTCTTAAGATCAAAGGCAAACACCTGCACCCCCCCCATCTCCGCGGGAATGGCGCTGGTGTTGACCACCTTGGTGGTCGCGGCGAAAACCATCGCCTGCACGGAGCCGCCCGCGTCAAGCACGGGTCCTATCGCCGTCTTGTAGCCGTTGCCCATCACCTCCAGGCCGGTGGAGGGATTGGTTCCCACGGTCTCCCACTTGAGCGACGGGCTGGTCGGATCCGTGATGTCCATGGCGATGATGCTTCGGGACGCGCCGTACTTGCCGTGCAGGGTCGTCAGAATGGTGCGCCACTGCTTGTCGGTGCCCGGGTTGTTGTCGTGGTCGTAATACGCCTCCGACACGGTCGGCGACGCGTCCGCGCCGGGGAACGGCTGGACTGGGTTAGTAATTGTGCGATCGTCCTTCAAGGCGCCAAGCTGGCTCTTTGGAACGTAGCCCCAAAGTTCCGTGACCGCCCCCGCCCCGCCGTGAAGGGAATTGACGTTGAACGCCTCCAGAACTCCGTCCAGCGTGCCGAAATACGCCGTCACCGGGCGCGTGGCGTTGGACCTGTTGTACGGTTTGACTATCGCCGCCGCCGAATGTTCCACGGCGCCAAGCCTGTTGGCCATGTCCGCTCCGGTGGAGGTCTTGCCCCGGATCCGGTTTACCACCTTGTCATATGCGGCTGTGTTGCCCGCATAGGGGACAGACATGCTCAGCGCGGTCTGGAAGCTTGTGTTCGTCCCAAGCTGGGCCGTGGTGAAAGGTATCATGTTCGCCCCGTCAACGGACGTATATAACGTCCTGCTTGAGGAAGCCGGCACACTGTCCGCCAGGTCCGCCAATGGCGTGCTGCTTGCCGAGGTGGCGTCATACGCTTTCATATGCCCCCTATAGGAGGGATACGCGAAAGACCCCTGGTAAAGAGTATTGTCCATCACCACCGGCGAAGAACGCATATAGTCCACGTCCACCACGGTGTATTGAAGGTTAAATAGCGTATTGAGCACGTAGCGCACGCCGGCCACGTTGGTGAAGGAACAATCGGAGTTGTTCACGCAGCTGACGCCGCTTCCCGTGCTGGGGCTTTCTATACTGTAGCTGCTCGATATGGAGTACGTGTGCCCGGAGCTCTCCTCGGAACTGTAAAGCGTGCTGCCATCCGTCGTGTCGGAAAGTTTTTTGGTTTTCTGGCTGGAGCTTCCGCCGGTCCAGGACGCCCTGATGGAGGATATGCTTATCGCCGATGTGCCCAGGTTGGTCACCACGACGCCGCTTATCTTCTTGTCTCCGGATATCGTGGCGGAGGCGAAGTTGAGCTGAAGGATGGTTCCCACCGTGACGTCGTGGGCTGCCTTGCTTACGTTGCTGGCGGTGACTGTGCATGGGGAGCCAGCGGTGCAACTTGCGCTCCCTCCGGTGTAAGTCACCACGAATGTGTACACTTCGCTTCCAATGTTGGACTTCTGTTCAAAATCCCAGTTGTGAACACCGGTTGTAAGGGCGGTGCTCCCGCCGGAACTGCACGTGGCGTATTTGTGCCCGCCAAGGTATACGACGTAGCCCTTGGTATCGTCGCCATTCTTCCTGCCGCCTGTGTAATAATCCCACTGGTCGGTGGTGGTGGTAAGGTTTCCGTCGGCGTCGTCATAGGTGAACCTGGAGACGGTGGAGTTATACTGCGCCGGCTGGCTTGGCACAGGAGTGAAGTTGCTGTCGTATGTCTCCGCTGGTGATGGCGGAGCGTTCTGGGTGAAGGGGCGCCAATTGTGGAGGTGGCCGCCCTCGGGAGCGTATGTGTAGTCACCCACCTGCGAGAAGGGCGCCGTCGTGTCGTGATAAATGATCTTCGCGGAGTCATTCGTGCCGCCGTCATGGTCTATGCCGTAATTTGTGAGGAAATGGCCGTTTTGGCTGTGCTCGAACACCTCGATGCTGGCGCATTCGGCGAAAAGGGAGTTGCCCGCGTCCAGGAACGAGGCCACGTTCGTTACTATGTCTTCAACGTCCGTGATACCGTTACCGTTGCCGTCGGTGCTATATGACGAATAACCGGTCCAGTGAGGCGCCCACAGAATCGTGTAGCCTCCGGACGCCAACGCCCCGTCGCGCACATTGTTGGGCGAGACGATGGTGTAAACGTCCGTGCAGATGCCCGCCAGCCGCAGGTACGACTCCAGTATCTGAGCGTTGCCGGTGGTCAGGTCCTCCACGCTGTTGAGAAGGGCCAGTTTCGGCGGAGTGCCTTTAAGCTCCCGCGACACGTTGGCGGTGAACGCTATGTTGGCCTTGTGGACGTCCACAGGCGTCCACCCCGCGTCGTTTATGATCGTCTCTATCTGGGACTGGGTGAGCCCGTCCTGCGTGGTGATGACAAACGGAGCGCCCGAGTATGACACGGTGGAACCCACCCCGGACACAGCCGACGTTCCTCCGGCATGGTTGTACAATGAAACCACGGGCGACACAGTGGTGGAGCTTATCGTGATGTCCGGCGCGCTTATCGTGGTTTTCGACTCGTCTATAATCCAGTACACCGTGCCGCCGGCCTTTAGAATCTGGAACACGAGGCCATAGGCCATGAATATACCCTTGTCCGCGGAAGGCTGATAGGTGGAGTTCATCGGGATGATGTAGCTTCCCGAGGGGAACGTCCTGCTGTTTGCGCCGGCCGTGGAAGGCCACAGCGCCGAAGCGGTGAACGCAATCAACGCAAATAAAACTGTAAGCTTTTTCATTGGAATGAACCTCTTTGTGAACCGGCGACGTCCTTAGCTTCCGCCTTGGCCCAGCCCAGGTTGGCTTCGCCGTAATGCTCCTGGGCTATATGCTGGTCCTGCGCGTCGTTCTCTATAAGGGCCACGATTTTTCTTGTCACCATCTTCGTACCCGATCCGGACTCGCCGTTTCCGACAAGCCATATGCGGTTGTCCGCGTCCACGGAAAGGTTGGGATCGGTGTCGCTGTTATCGCAAACGCACACGTTGTACAACTGGCGTCCGTTGACGGTCACACTCTTGATGTTGCTGGTGGCGGCCGAATCGCAGGTGACCGCCCACGGGTTGCACTGGGCGCCAACCGCCAGCCCGGAAACGGGATGGGCCGCCAGCATCGCGTCCCAGTTGCCGTCCGGATTGGTCCCGTCGGCGTTGTTGGCGTTGTCGTTGAGCGTTATCCGCCCATGCTCCAGCCCCGCCTCCGTGGCGGTGAAGGCGCTCTGCGCGGACTTGTAACGGACGGTGTTGCTCATCGCCATGTTCACCCTTTTGACCAGCACTATGGCAAGCCCGGAAAGGATCACGATGGCCAGCAGCGCTATAAGAAGCGCCGAGCCTTTTCTTGAATTCAATGTTCTCATGGCGTTGTCCTCAATCCACCAGGAAGTTTCTCGGCTTGACCTGGAAGGTGGTGGCGGTGGTCATATAGGCCCCGGTCCGCTCCGTCTTCGGCGTCCTGCCGGTGATGGTCACTTTTATTTTTCTGATGGTGTCCCTGTTCGCCTGGGTGGAAGTGTCGGCGATCAGGGTCCCCGCGGAATCATAATATTGGAATGCGATGGAGGTGATGTCCGCCCCAATGGGCTGAATGGTCGCGGCGGTGTTGTCCGCCAGCACAAGCCTCGGATGCGCCGCGTCGTAGTTTGGGTCCGCGGCGTTGTCCAGCCGGATGGTGTAAGGCTCCCGGGTCCCGTCGCTGTCCTTGTCGGTGGAGTAGGTGATTGAGTCCGCCGCGGCGGCTGTGATCGCGCTGGCGTTCATGCCGCTCAAGGCCCCGCTCCGGTAACCTATCATCCGCACCGCCTTGTTCACCCTCTCGGACGCAAGCTCCATATTGGTTATCATCTCTATCCGGTTCATCTCCGTGGCGTAGCTTCTGCTTTGCGTGGAGATGACCACCACAAGCGCCATTATCATGGCGATGGAGGCCATCATGCCCACCAGCATTTCGATGAGCGACACGCCACCGCGGCCGGAAACGATCTTTAAGACGGCTGCCTTGTTTCTCATTACGGTTTCATGAAAATGGAGGTTTGGGAAACGGTGTGCCCTGTCCAGGTTATGGCCACCGTGACGCTCTGCGCCACCGTGGCGGGGATCGCGGGGTCCACCTGGGCCACAGTCACGGCCCGGGTGAATTTGCCGGCCACGATCGCGCCGCTTGTATGGTCTATGTCAATGTTCGCTTCGGAGCTTGCTGCGATAGTGCTGAAATCGGCTGCTTTCAACTCTTCATACTTGTCGTTCACAAGGGCGATGGCCTTGGCCTGGTCCTTGTTCCTGCCGTCCAAGTTGGTGGCGGAAACGGCCACCGAAAGAAATCCCATCAAGGCGACTGTGAGGATTGTGGATGCCACAAGCACTTCAATGATGGAAAAACCACCATTGCCGCCACTCCATCCGGGACAACTTCTTCCGCCAGTCATTGAAAGCCGCATTTTCATAACCTCCGCAAGGCGCTTGTTCGCCATTTTGGATAAACAAGAACCGCGCCAAGCGTTCGACTCTTGCGGATTATTCACAACATCCTGATTTATTTAAATATACGGCGCGCATAATATTCAGAGGCAATATATTTTAATAATTAAATTGGCGGATTTCCGCCGATCAGGTTTCCAGACTAAATTGCAATACTTTGAATTTGAGCAGCTTGTTATTTTCCGGAAGTATTCCCCCAAATCGGCGAATTTCCGCCGATCGGTTTTTTCTTTCGTTTCCAACAAATGACAGGAAGTGATTTTTATACCGGTTTTACGGACATTTGTCCGGTCCTTTCCGTCCCTCCACCACGTCATTGAAACATCCTTCGCTTATGGTACAATCCACCGCATGATTATGAAGACTGCGCGGACAACCGCCATCGCCCTTTCAGCTTTTATTCTCCTTTCCGGGACAGATTGCCCGGCGCAGGTATATAAATGGGTGGACGAAAATGGCCATACCCATTACGGCAACGATCCCACCAAGACACCCCAAGGCTCCAAACGGGAAAAAGTGTCAAGCAAGGGGATGGCCGATGAATCATACAAAGTCGAGGAGCCTCCGGCCCCCGCACAGACCGAAGCGCCCAAAACCGGCGCTGGCAAGTCCATGGGGGTGGAAGTGGTCGGCGACAACATTGAGATACTCGATTCCCCCACGGGCCTTGCGCGGGTGAAGGCGTCGCTTAAGAACAATTTCAGCTATCCTGTGGAAGGGGTCCGGCTGGAGGTGATATTCATACTCCGCAATTCAAAAAAGACCGAGCCGGTTGTATTTCCATATTCTGGCGCAAAACCGGGGGGCAAGCTTGCGTCCGGGGAGATAGGAGTGATAGACCAGGAGACCTCCTACACTTCCGACGGTATCCGGGGTTACCAATACCAGGTGGTCTGGAATTTTTACAAGGGCCCTGGACAGGAAGGCCAGCCTCAAAGTGACACCGCCCCGGAAGGGGCCACCGGAGAGGCCGCCGCACCCCAATAACTCCTGCCGCTCATCCCCCCCTTTATTTCATCCCTGCATAAGGCCATTCGTCGCTCTATCCGTCCATCCGTCCCATTAAAGTTGCCCTCCGCCATACACGCCGTACGATGGCGGTATCAAACCTGTTTTGGAGGGAAGAAAAATGAGATTTGCCGTCAGGACGCTGGCATTGGCGCTGCTTGCCGCCGCATGCGCCTATCCGGCCTGGGCCTTTGAATCATCCGCCGGGCTGACCACGGCCAGAAATATATTCCTTAACGTCGTGGACCACAAGGGTGGATCGCTGGACGAAGCGCAACGTAGTTTTGAAGCGCTCGCCGGAAGGGAGCCGGCCAATCCGCTTTACTTAAGCTACCTTGGGGCGTGCATGGCGCTGCGCGGGGACGCGGCGTGGATGCCGTGGAAGAAAATGCAGTTCACTGAGCAGGGACTGGAAATGCTCGATAAGGCCCTCGCCATGCTAAATAATCCGGAGCCGGGCCGTCCAATGGATTTCCATGACCTGCTTGAGACCAAGCTTGTGGCGGCGCAAACGTTCATCCAGACGCCGGACAGCATATTCCACCGGGCCGCGATGGGGAAACGGTTGTTGAGCGAGATACGGGGCGCGGCGCAATACGCGTCCACCAACCCGGTGTTCCGGGCGCGGGTGGAAAGCCTGAACTCCCATGTAAAGGAGAACGGATGATGCCAGCCGGACCGGTTATAGAACTGCGCGATATCAGGAAGACCTACATGATGGGGGAAACGAAGGTGGAAGCGTTGAAAGGTGTGTCCATTTCGCTTCAGGCCGGTGAATTCACCGCCCTGCTTGGCCCTTCCGGCAGCGGGAAAAGCACGCTGCTGAACATCTGCGGCCTGCTGGACACTCCCGATTCCGGCGAATACCTTTTCAATGGAGGCAACGGCGGCGGCGAGAAACATTTGACAACCCTGCGCCGCAAAAGTATCGGATTTATTTTCCAGAGCTTCAACCTCATCCCGGTGATGACAGCGTATGAGAACGTGGAATATCCCCTCCTGCTGGCGGGAACTCCCGCAAAGGAGCGCAAGGAGGCGGTGGAGCGGATATTGGAGGAGACCGGCGTGGCCGCGTTCAAACACCATCCGCCAGACAAGCTTTCCGGGGGCCAGCGCCAGAGGGTGGCCATCGCCCGCGCGCTTGTGAAAAAACCAAAACTTGTGATCGCCGACGAGCCCACCGCAAGCCTGGACTCGGACACCGCCGCCATGGTGGTTGACCTTATGAAGTCCATGGCTGGATCCCACGCCGTCACGTTCCTTATCGCCACCCACGACGAGCGGATGAGCCGTCACTGCGGAAGGGCCATCACCATGGCCGACGGGAGGCTGATATGAAATGGGTCAAGTTCGCATGGAAGAACCTCTGGCGCAACAGGCGCCGGGCGGGTATCACCATCGGAATAACTTCGGTGTGCGCGGCGGGGCTGCTCGTCTTCGGCGGGTTCATGCTGTTCACCTTCGATTCGCTGGCGGAGATGGCCTCCCGGAGCAGCGGGCACCTGGTCATATCCCACCCGGAGTACTTCGCGAAAGACGAGCCTGCCCCCATGGCGTTCGGGCTTGGCTCCTGGGAGAAGATGCGGGCCGGCCTTTTAGGCGATGACAGGGTCAAATACGCCCTTCCCCGGATAAACTTCACCGGGCTTGTGTCCAACGGGGAAAAATCGGTGATCTACATGGGAAGCGGGGTGGACGCGGAACGGGAGTTTATCGTGCACGGCCCGTTCCTGGACATAAAAGAAGGGGGTGAACTGACGCGCTCCGCCGACGGCATGCCCAAGGTGATGCTCGGCGCGGACATGGCCCGCGACCTTAACGCCAGGGTTGGAAACGTCCTGACCATCCTTTCCACAACTTCCGCCGGGGCGCTCAACGGCATGGACTTCCAGGTGGCCGGGACATACTCCACCGGGACGCCGGAGCTGGACAAGCGGTCGCTGATGGTGGACCTGCCAGCGGCGCAGGAATTGATCGCCACGGACAAGGTCTCCACCATGTCCATTTATTTGCGGGACATCAACGACACCGGCGAGGCGTCCATAGTGTTCGGCTCCATGTGGCCCGGGCAAAAGATCACGCACTGGAGCGAGCTTGCGTTTTTCTACCACAAGGTGCGCGGGCTGTATTCACGCATTTTCGGCGTGTTCGGGATAATCATACTCATCGTGTCGCTCATGTCTGTGGCCAACACCGTGTCCATGACTGTTATGGAGCGGACGCGGGAGATAGGCTCGATGCGGGCGATGGGAGCGTATCCGGGGGAGATACTGTCCAACTTTGCGCTGGAGTCGGCGTTGACCGGATTGATCGGCTCCGCCGCCGGAATGGCGATAGCGGGAGTTGTGACGGTGTGGCTGGCATACGCCGGGATCATGATGCCCCCTGCGCCGGGGATGAACAGGGGCTACCCGCTGATCATCAGCTTTTCGTGGGAGATGTACCTTGTTGTGGGCGCCGTGATGACGGTGGTGACGGTGATCGGTGGGGCGCTGGCCGCCCGGCGCGGGGTGAAAATTTCTGTTGTGGAGGCGCTGGCCCATGTTTAGGAAACTGATCCTTTCGATTTTGCTTCTGGCGGCGGCCGCACAGGCCCGGGCCGATGACGGGATATCGGCGATCCTGCGCGAGGCGGACATGTTCCGCCTGCCGGTAAAATCATCACGGCTGGACGTGGGAGTGACCGTGATGGTGGACGGCAAGGAGGACAAGGTGTCCAAATACCGGGTCTATGCGAGCCCGGGGCGCAAATCGCTTATCCTGTTCCGCTCCGCCGGGGAACTTGGGCAAAAGGCGCTGCAGTTGGACGAGAAGTTTTACCTGCTCATGCCAAGGTCGCAGTTGCCTGTGCGCATATCCCCCATGCAGAAACTGCTGGGGGACGCGGCGGTGGGGGACATAAGCACAATGACCTGGAGCGAGGACTATACCGGATCGGTGGAGAACAAAAACGTGGACGCCGGCGGCCAGCGATGCCTTATGCTGCGGCTTACGGCGGCCCGGGAGGGGACCACCTACGGCCAGGTGGAGCTGTATGTCACCAAAGATCGGCATTTTCCGGTTAAAGCAAGCCTGTACCTGGCCTCCGGGCGCCTTGCCAAGGAGGTCGAATTCCATGAAGGGCGCATCGGCGAATACACAATGGTGAGCTCCATGACGATGCGCGACAGGATACAGAAGAACCGGGTGACCGAAGTGACCTACAGCGCGTTGAAACCGATAAGCGTTCCGGACAACTATTTCAACCCCGCTTACCTGACCCGCAACAATGTGGAGTGAACGCCCCTTCGCCGCCGCCGCGCTGATTTTGGCCGTGACGGCTTCCAGCGCCTTCGCGGACGCGGAGGCTGGCCTGCGCGCGCTTTACCAACGGGAGACAGGCGGCGTGGACAACGTGTTCCACGCTCCGCCGGGCCGTCGAGCATATCCTTCGGAGGAAGCGCGGCAGGACGCATACTTGCGCTGGAGCGGGCCGCTTGGCAAATTTTCCGGCGTGGCCACCTCCGCGGAGGGGGTGGACTGTTGCGGTTCTAACCAGAAAGGGACGGTCAACGAGCTTTACGCAAATTTGACCATCGCCGAAGGGGTGGAGGCGAGCGTGGGAAAAAAGGTGGCCAGTTGGGGAATGGGGCAGGGATTCCGGCCGCTGGACGTGATCCAGAGGGAGGACAGGCAGGCGATTGAACCTTTGGACCTGGAGGGGATACCGATGGTTACGATAGAGTCGTTTTCCGGAGTGAGCGGGATTACGCTGATCGTTGGGGACCGTTCGTGGATGGATGGATCGGGAGTGGAAAAAGACGAACTTGAAGCGGGCCTGAAATATTCGTCTCTTCTTGGTTCCGCCGACTTGCAGATCGTTGCCCACGCGCTCGAACGAAAGGAAGCCTCCGCCGGCGCCGGGCTTTCAATCGTGTCGGGAGACAGCTTTGAGGCGCACGCTTCATTCAATTACCTCCCCTATTACACGAAACAGTTCCACACTCTTGCCGGCCAGCCCGCCGGACTTCTGGAGACCCACGACCCTTACGTTGACGTTATAAAACATCATGGGGCGCAGGCGCTCATCGGTGGATCGTGGACATGGGAAAACGCGGTATCCCTTATGATAGAAGCGTGGCACGACGACACGGCATACACAAAATCCGAATGGGAGGACATTCTTGACATCGCCCAAAGCCAAAGCAGCCTTTTGGAGGCGGGAGTCCCGGAAGAAGCGGTGTATGGGAACATAAACGGAGCCTCCCGGATTTTTAAACGGCGTAACATTTTGCAGGATGCGGTGATGGTGCGCCTGGCGTACGGCGGCAAGGATTTCAGGCCGGAGATATATGCTCTGGCCACCCCCGCCGACGGAGGCTTGGCGGTGACGGCGGCGGCGGACTACAGGCTGCGGGATGGTATCATTATGTTCGGGGCGGTGCGCTGGCTCGGCGGAAACCGGGATTCCGCTTACGCACAGGCGGGATTTTCAGAGATCATATACGCAGGCATACGAGTGGAAGGGGCGTTAATTGACGAAAACTGAATCGAACGCGGCGTCGCTGCTTAAGTATATGGGCGAATGGCGGAGCGTTGCCGCCAATGTCGCCGTATGCACGGGCATCGCGCTTTTCCTGCTGTCCATCGGCATTGGCCACACCATTTGGGAGGATCTTGTCATCTCCTACAGCATCGGCTTTTGCATTTATTTTTTTATCAGCCTTTTCCTTTTTATCTCCCGCAACCAGCCCACGGCGTTCCATGGCCTTGCGGTCATCCTGGGAATTTTTCTCGGGACAATCGCGGGGGCGCATATCGGGTTTACCCTGGCCGGCGATGGTGAATTCATATCCTTTGGCAACGTGGTATGGCGGCAGGCGATGGTCATTGGCGTCACATTCGGCGGAATAGTGTCGTGGTTCTACTTTTCTTTCATGCGGCTTTCGCAGGTGGCGGAGCGGGCGAAGGAAGCGGAGCTCAAACAGGCAGTGTACGGCAGGCAGCTTGCTCAGGCGGAGTTATTAACCGTCTCATAATAGTATTGACATAAGTGGATATATGCGTTACGCTGTAGTCCATGAAGAATACAGATGGGCGCGGGCTTGATAGTAAGACATTGACGCAGTTGCGCAAGCGGGCTGTGGCCTGTGTGCAG
>JACRLM010000025.1 GCA_016235255.1 Nitrospinota bacterium
AATCCATTCTTCCCTTGCCAGTTTTCCCGTTACCGTTTACTCTTTTCATGTGACCTCCTTGCTTTCCGTTGTTTTCGTTCAAAAACATGGTAGCAGGTGAGGTCATACCTTCGTTTCAACTAAGTTTAGGACACTTTCTTCAATTATTTGCAATACCTAATACATTGTGGAAGGGCGGATGCAAGCGTCCCGACAGGGTCACATTTCTTGAGGATCAAGTACCGTCAATCTTTCCTTTTTTGCGGCGGCAAGCAATTCCATGTCGGAAGCCGCAAAGACAATGGCGTTTCCCGTTGATTGCGAGAGGAATATGGCCGAAGCCAGATGGACCGCGTCGGCCCCGCGAAGGTTATGCCTGTTGATCGTCCTTTTTGTCAACGGCAATAGATGCGCGCCAAGAGGCATAACGGCCATTCTCTTCCAGTCGGCCTCAAGGCTTTTGACAGCCTCTTTTAGCGCGTTGGCCGCCAAATCACCCGCTTTTTTCCTCCGGGTCAGCGCGGCCAGGGCTTCCGCATACGCCAAAATGGAGACCGCCAATTCCTCGCCGGAGCCAAATATGCTTTCAACCGAATCGGAGCCAGGTTCATCAATATATCTTTTCACAAGGGCGCTGGTGTCCAGAAATATCATCGGCGATCCTCGATCACCGTTTGGGAAAGCGGCCCGCCCTTGATTTTGTGCCTTTTGACACGCGGGTATCCGCCTTTCACCGATGGGAGGGATATAAGGCCGGACTCCGCCATTATCGCCAGACGCTCATGGACCGATTCTTCCCCTTTGTCCCGCTTCAATGAGCCGACAACGGCCACGGGCTTCCCCCGGTCCGTCACAATAACTTTGCCCCCCTGCCTGGCTATCGCCAGATAATGAGTCAGTTTGTCCTTCAGTTCTTTTACCCCGACGGACACGCCGATTGCGCGTTGCATTCCAGCCTCCGTATCTTGTGGCCATTATGGCCACATTCTATCACCCCGGCGGGCGCAGCGCATCCCGTTATTCACGTTCAATCCCCGGCGCGGCCCAGCGTCAGCTCCATGAAATCGCTTATCGAGCGGAGTCTTTCGCGCCAGTCGGCTCCCTCAAGGGCGTATTCGGCGCCGTTCTCGGATGTGAAGCGCAGTTTGCGCCCGGTCTTGCGGGCGGCGGCCACGATCTCGTCTGGCCGTATCTTCGTGGACTGGTCGAAGATCATGTAAAGTTTTTCGCGGACGATGTCCAGCTTGATTATCTTCAGCCTCCCGCACAGAATCCTGATACTGCTCGCCGCAAGGAGTTTTTCGACATCCTCCGGTATGGGGCCGAACCTGTCATTTAGCTCGGCATCAAGATCGGCCAGCCCTTCCATCGAGGTGACGGCGTAGAACCGGTTATACAGGTCCATCCTGTCGGCCAGCGACGGGATGTACCCGGACGGTATTCGCCCGGCGAGGCTTATGTTCATCGCCACGTCGAACCGCTCCTCCACAGGCTCGCCTTTGAGCTCCTTGATGGCGTCTTCGAGCATCTCGCAATATGTCTCAAAACCGACCGCGTCTATATGGCCGGACTGTTCCGGGCCGAGTATGTTCCCCGCGCCGCGTATCTCCATGTCCCGCGCCGCCAGCTTGAATCCGCTGCCAAGCTCGGACAGTTCCTCTATCGCCTTGAGCCTCTTGCGGGCTATGTCCGTCAGCCCCGCCTGCCCCGGGGCCAGGAAGTATGCGAACGCGCGCCTATGGCTCCTTCCCACCCTGCCGCGCAACTGGTACAGCTGCGCCAGCCCGAAATGGTCCGCCCGGTTGATGAGGATGGTGTTGGCGGACGGGATGTCCAGCCCGGACTCGATGATGGTGGTGGCCACCAGTATGTCGTATGTCCCCTTGATAAAGTCCATCATCACCTGTTCGAGCTCATGCTCTGGCATCTGGCCGTGGGCCACGATGATCCTGGCGCCGGGCACGGTGCGGGCCAGATACTTTGCCACGCTGTGGATGGACTTCACCTTGTTGTGGACGAAGAACACCTGCCCTCCCCTGTCCAGTTCCCTTGTGACCGCCTCGCGGATCACCGTTTCCGAAAATTTGGCGATGAAGGTGCGGATGGACTGGCGGTCCACCGGCGGGGTCTGGATCACCGAAAGGTCGCGTATCCCCAGCATCGCCGTGTGCAGCGTGCGCGGGATGGGGGTGGCCGAGAGTGTGAGCATGTCCACCCCCTTCGCCAGCGACCGGAGCTTTTCCTTGTGCTTCACCCCGAACCGCTGCTCCTCGTCTATTATCACAAGGCCAAGGTCCTTGAACCTCACGTCCCCCTGCAGGATGCGATGGGTGCCGATGACAATGTCCACCTCCCCCACGGCGATTTTGCCCACTATCTCGCGCTGGTCCTTTTTGGACTTGAAACGGCTTAAGGTCTCCACCTGCATCGGAAACGATTTGAACCGTTCGGAGAATGTCTGGTGATGCTGCTGGGCCAGAAGCGTGGTGGGGACGAGCACGGCAACCTGCCTTCCGTCATAGGCCGCCTTGAACGCGGCGCGCATGGCAACTTCGGTCTTGCCATACCCCACGTCGCCGCACACGAGCCTGTCCATCTGCTTTTTCTTCTCCATGTCCGCCGCCACATCGGCGATGGCGGAAAGCTGGTCGCCCGTCTCCTCGAATTCGAATGTGTCGGCGAACTCCCGGTGGAAGGCTCCGTCCGGGGTGAACGGCCTGCCCGCCTCCAGCTCCCTTGCGGCGTGGATGGCCAAAAGCTTCCCTGCCATCTCCATCACCGCTTTTTTCACCCTGGCGCGGGTCTTTTTCCAGCTTGCGCCCCCCATCCTGTCGAGTTGAGGGTGCGAATCGCCGCCGCTTACGAACTTTTTCAAAAGGTACACGCTGGATATGGGGACGTAGAGCTTCTGCCTCTCCGCATACTCCAGCTCCAGATACTCGCCGGGCACGTCGGCGATGGTCATCTCCACGGTGCGCACATATCGCCCCACGCCGTGATTTTTGTGCACCACGTTGTCCCCCGGCTTCAGGTCCGCCACGCTGGCGGCGAACACGTTACGCGACGGGCGCATCCTGTGCTTTATCCGGGCAACCTTGCCGAAAATCTCGTCGCCGGTGATAACGGCAAGCTTGTCCTTGGGAATCAGCAGCCCTTCCGGCAGCGAGCCTGTGGAGAGGTACAGCCTTTCCTCGAAAAGTCCGGACTGCGGATCGCAAAGGCTCTCCACAAGGCCCCCGGTCTGCTCCCGCTCAATCCTCCTTGCGCCGATGTCGTGGTCTTTTAACAGCCGTTCCACCCGCTCCGCCTCGCCGTTGGAGGAGGCGGCGATCACCGTGGTGTATCCTTCGGCGATGAATTTTTTGATGTCGCCGGTGAAGGCTTCGGCGTTTGCCCGGTAATGCTCCGGGGCGCGGGTGGAGAGAACATGGAACGATCCCGCGCCTTCGTCAATGGCAAGTTCGCGGATATTCAGAAGCGATCTTGCGGCGATGATCTCCCGGGCCTGATCTCTGGTGATGAAAAGCTTGTCCTGCTCCGGGGCGATCTCCTTTTTGCCCAGGGCGTCCTCCCGCTCCGCCTCGATTAGCCCATAGAAGGTCTCGCAATGCGCCTCCACCATCTCCGGCTCGTCCACCACTATGCCCGCCCCTTGCGGGAGATAGTCGAAAAGGGTGGCCGCGTCCCCGTAAAAACATGGCAGCAGCCGCTCCATCCCGGCGAAGAACTGGCGGGAGGCCAGCGCCCCTTCCGTCACCGCCGCCCGATGCCCGCCGACGCCAAGCCGGGCCGACATCTCGCGGAACGACGCTGTGAGCCGTTCCATGTCCACCCCCTCGTAAAACACCTCGCGGAAGGGGAACAGGCTTACTTTCTCAATTTCCTTCACGGAACGCTGGTTGTCCGGATTATAGAGCCTGATGGAGTCCACCTCGTCGCCGAAAAGGACGATGCGGGCCGGATGGTCCCCATGGCCGGGGAACACGTCCACGATTCCGCCTCGCACGGAAAATTCGCCCCGGTCCTCCACCATGCCGGTGCGGCGGTAGCCGTATGACGCAAGATGGCCCGTGAGAAGCTCCAGGTCTATGGAGTCCCCCCGGTCTATCCGCAGCACCGCTTTTTTGAGAACGTCCGGCGGCAGTGTCTTGCGGGCCAGCGCCTCCACGGCGGTGATAAGGATGAAACGCCTGGGGGCGTTGATAAGGCGCGAAAGGGTGGAAAGCCTCTGGCCGGACACCTCCGGATGGGGCGACATCTCTTCGTATGGCAAAACTTCCCACGGCGGGAAATGCAGAAGCGGGCAGACGGAATCGTCCGGATTGAAGAACCTGATTATTTCGTATAGCTCCTCGGCGGCGGCGGCCTTCGCGCACACCACCATAAGCGGCCTTTCAAGCCTTCTGGCAAGGGTGGCGATCACCAGCCCCTTGGAGGATTTTGTGAGCCCCCCGCATGTGACCGGCGTTTTTCCGCCTGCCCCGGCGAGGGATTCGAGCGCGTAGAGGGAAATCGTTTCCATCAATAATAATAGCGTATAAAGCCGTGTTGCAAAAACCAAAGCCCAAATTTATACTTCAAATCACCGGATAAATAAACAACCATGAACAAACGTCGGAATTACTTTGTGCCGCCGGCCTCTTGCCGGCATACCGCCGTTATTTTGTCATCCCGGAAGCCGTCCTCGGCTATCCGGGATCGGGGCTTCACGCTTTTCAAGTCCAGATGCCGGATCAAGTCCGGCATGACAATGCGCGGCGCCCTTGGCCGGATTGGCCCCAATAAAGGTTTCACCATTATCGAACTTACGAGCGTGATGGTGATCCTCGCGATCCTTTCCATATCGGCTTATCCGGTCATCACAGGCTCTGGCGGGCCGGGGCTTTCGGAAAGCGCCGAGGTGGTCAAATCCGACATACGCCGCACCCAGCTTGCCGCCATGACGGCGGGATCGGTCCGCTCCATAGCGTTCACCGCGGGCTCCGCAGGATACGCTTACGAAATACCGGCAGGGGGAACCGGAATCAGCCGCGATTCAGGCTCCATCGCGCATGGTCTGACAATCGGGAACGGCCTGACGATAAGCTTCAACTCGCTTGGCGAACCTGCCACAGGGGGCCAGGTGAGCGTGGCCCTGCAAGGCGTATCAAAAACAATCGCCGTGGCGCCCTTCACCGGGATGGTGACGATCCAATGACAGTCCGGCGGCGAGGTTTCACGTTGATAGAGGCCGTGGTCACGATCGTCATCATGTCCATCGCATCGGCCACGATTTTCATCCCGTTCCTCGTTTCATCGCAGGGGATCGGGGGGAAAGGGGCCGCCGGAAAAGTACGGCTGGCTTTAGTGGCCCACCAGCAGGCGGAGCTTTATACAAGAAGCCTCACCGGGCTAAGCCAGACGCAATGGAGCCAGACATTGCAAAGCCTTGCGGCATCATCGCCACTGGTCATATCGCCGGACAAGACGCTGGACGGGGAGACATACCGGGCGATACGTTCGGCCACATGCGTGGCGCAGGATTTGGCGGCCAATGACGCGGCCTGCTCGGCGGGATTCGCGAAGCTTACGGTGACGGTCACGGCCATAAACGGGGGCGACACCGTCACCGTCAATCTCATCAAGACCCGTGCGGGGATATAATAAGATGAACCGCGCCGGTTATACATTGATAGAGCTTGTGGCCGTGCTCGTTGTCCTTGCGGCGCTTGGGGCGTTCTCCGTCAACGGCGTGGCAAACTCCGTGGACGTGTACAACGCCGCCATCGCCGAAAACTCGCTGGCGCAGGAAACATGGATCGCGATGGAGCGCATCCGGCGAGAGCTTGCGGAGGCGGACGTTGTCTCCACACCTGCGTCCGGAGCGTCGTCATCAAACCTTGTTTTCACAAGGCCCTCCGCCGCCACATGCGGCCAGTGTGTTGACCGTTCCACCTCCGTCACCTTCACATTCGATCAGGCCAGCGGAACCCTTGACCGCGCAACCCAACAATCCGGCGCCGCGATCCTTGCGGACAGCGTGACAGCATTCACCGCCTCCGTCAGCGCGGACACGGCTGCTTTGCGCGTGTTCACCATCACATTGACCCGCGCCGATCGCAAGACCGGCCGCTCCTTCACCGCCGAAACGTCCATATTCCCCCCGGCCTCGCGCAACGCCACCTGGCGGGAGACCGTCCAATGAAAGCTCACAACCGCAACGACGGCCTGTCGGCCATACTGGCGATATTCATGATTGTGGCGCTGGCGGCCATGGGGACGGCGGCGCTTCATTTCGTGTCGGCGGGGCAATCTTCGGCGGTGGATGTTCTGCGGACGGAATCGGACTTTTACGCCGCCCAGTCCGGCCTTGAGTGGGCAAGACAGGTGACGGCGGCGTACACCACGGCGGACCGCGCCCGTTTTCAAGCGCTCGATGGGACATTTATGGATATTGCCACCCCCGGCGGGCCGAGGTTCACGCTTGGCATCGCATATTCTGACACGGACAACGACCCCGACACGGCGGACACGGTCACGGTGACATCCGCAAGCGCCACGCGTAGTGTCACGATAACCATGACCGTCCCGCCCCCTTCCACCGCCGCTTACCTTTCCGACCAGGCCGATCAGGGTGACGCAACCGCGTTTGACAATACCTACACCGCCGGAACCCCATCAGTCGCGCATGGTGGGATGAGCCCTTTCGCCAGTGTGACAAACCAGCCCGGGGGAGACACTTCGGGCGTCATGACCCTTCAATCCGAACCGGGCGGTCTTGCGGGAATACTGCGCATGGGCGGGGTGAACGAGGCGCGGTTCACCATATACACCGGCTCGTGCTTTAAATGGCCGTCCGTCTCCACCGGCGATCCATGCGGCTATGCGGCGTGCGCCACTTCGGGTGTTTGCAACGCGAGACAAGGGCTGAACATCGCCCCGGACGGCGGCGGATACCAGAACTATTTTCTCAAAATCCGGTTCCGCCTTGTTTCCGGAACGGGGGGTTTTGGAGTCTATTTCCGCGCGTCATACCCGAACCAGACGGACCCATACGCGGTGGACTTCGCCGGGCTGACCGGGTACATCTGGCAATACGACCCTTATCTTGGCTACATCTCCCCCTGTTCGACCTCCACGGCGGTTTTCGGGAACGACAGTGCGGGAATGCTGTTCACCAGAAGGATAAACCTGGGAAGCGAGACCTGCGGGGCCGGATGCGAACTTTTCACCGCCCCCTCAGGCGGGGAATATCCCTTTTTCTGCCCCGAAAACAGGACAGGCCAGCCCCAGCTTGACGGGTGGATGTGGAACAACACAAATTGGACCACCCAATGGCGCACAGTCTATATTTACGTATATCAAAACATCGCCGCCATTTATCTGGGCCGGCAGGAAATCACCGGCGCCGGATCGGAGACCCAGCCGGTATTGGTGGGATCCGCCGTTCTCGATTCGATAAGCGCGCTTTTGAAGACGGGGGACATCGGGGTGCGAACATGGGGCGGCTCGGTGGTGGACATAGATTACATACAGGTGTTCCCCAACGATTTGAATTACAACCCGTCCACTTTCGCCGGATGATAAACAAGCAGGAAATCAACCACATAGGCGCGGAGAAAAGTGGAATTTGCCGGCGGGACGCCGGCGCTACGTCGCGGCGCCATGCTTGGTAGTGTCTCAGTTTGTCATTCTGGAGGCGAAGCCGAAGAATCTCCTTCACGCAAACCTTGTAGTAACAAGATGAAGGAGATGCTTCGCCATGCTCAGCATGACAGGTGAGTTCAAACTGAGACACTACCCCATGCTTGGCAAAATTGAGTTTAGACGTTAAGATAATCAAAGTAACTTTTATCCGGTGAATATGAACGCAGTTTCGTTTCTTTCGATGTTCGGCGATGTGACCGCCGGGCGGATGTACGGATGGCTCACTTTCGGCGGTTCGGCCGTCATTGTCCTGGGCCTGCTTATCGTGGCGCACGAGTTCGGCCATTTTATCGTGGCAAGGCTCGTGGGGGTGCGGGTGGAGAAATTCTCCATCGGGTTCGGCCCCAGGATTTTCAGCAGGAAGAAGGGGGACACGGAGTACATGGTCTCCTGGATACCCTTGGGGGGCTACGTGAAACTTTTCGGGGACGATCCGAACAGCCCGGAGGAAGGGGCTGAATCGTTCCTAAAGCAGCCGGTGTGGAAACGTCTTTCCATCGTCGGCGCCGGGCCGGCGTTCAACATAGCGCTGGCGATCATGATATACAGCGCGGCGGCGATGATCGGCCTGCCGGAAGGGACCCGTATCATACAGGAAATCCAGCCGGATTCGCCCGCCGCCACCGCCGGGATATTGCCGGGGGACAGGATAGACGCCATAGACGGCGTTGCGCTGGAACGTTGGGTGGAAGTGGTGGACGCCATCCAGAAATCGCCCGGCAAGGAGATCAAGATGACCGTTCACCGCGAGGGTGGCGCGGACACGGTGATCAACGTCACCCCCAAAAGCCACGAGGCGAAGACAATTGACGGCAAGACGATAGTCATCGGCCAGATAGGGATCACGCCGCGCCAGACGGTCAAATCGTACCCGGTCCATACGGCGATATTGAAGGGGGCGGAGCGCACGTGGGACATAACGGCGCTGACGGTGTGGTCCATCGGCATGCTCATCACGCGCAACATCCCGGCGGACCAGATAGCCGGGCCCATCGGCATAATGAAAATGGCGGGGGACGTGGCCGAAAACGGCTTTGTGAGCCTTTTGCTTTTCATCGGGCTTATCTCCGTGAACCTTGGCATATTGAACCTTCTGCCGATCCCGGTGCTCGACGGCGGGCACATACTGTTTTTCGGCATAGAGGCGCTGCTGGGGCGCCCGGTGCGGATAAAGCATCAGGAAATCGCCCAGCAGATCGGCATTTTCCTTTTGATAAGCCTGATGGCCTTCGCGTTTTACAACGACATCATGAGGCTGATTTCAGGCTGATGGCCCTAGGCCGCGCAAAGCTTCCCCGTGGTCACCTCTATTAGCGCTTCCCCGTGGTCGCTGACCACGGTTTCTTACAGCGAGGAACCGGGGCCGCCCGGCCCCCGGCGAAGCATGGGCGTACGATGCGCGCATATTTATCCAAAGCTCTCATTGACAAAGTTCCCGCGCGCGGGTATTAAATTGTGTTCAACAAACTTTTAGCGGGGTAATTGAAAATGCCGGGAGATTTACAGAGCAGCATCCGCCAGATACCGGACTTCCCGAAAAAGGGGATCCTTTTCTACGATATCACCACCATGTTCTCCGACGCGCGGGCGTTCCGCCGCGCAATAGACATGCTGGTGCACAGGTATATAGACCGCCGCCCGGACGTTTTCGCCGGGGTGGAGGCGCGCGGTTTCCTTGTGGCCTCGGCGCTGGCATACGCGCTGGGCTCTGGCGTGGTGCTCATCCGCAAGCCGGGCAAGCTTCCCGCCAAGACATACAAGGTGGCCTATTCGCTTGAATACGGCACAAACGAGATAGAGATACACCAGGACGCCATCAAAACGGGCCAGAGGGTGGTGGTGGTGGACGACCTTCTCGCCACCGGCGGCACCATCCACGCGGCGGCGGAGCTTGTGAAGCTGGCTGGCGGCGCCGTGGAGGAGCTTGCGTTCATCATCGAGCTTACGTTCCTTAAAGGGCGTGACAAGCTGAAGAACTACGAGGTCCATTCACTGATAAAGTACGACCAGTAAAAACACTCGCATAGCAGGGGCGCGGCGCGCCGTGCCCCTGCAATACCTTCTCACATCACGTTCACCGGGTCCATGTCCACGGACACCCGCACTGTGCCAGGCTGGCCCTGTTTGCCGCCGCCGGTCTCATCGAAAAACCTGTCCAGCGCCGCATGGATCGCCGCGTGATTGGGGGCCTTTAAAAGTATCCGCCAGTTGAAACGGTTTTTCGTCCTGAATATCACCCCTTCCGCCGGGCCGAGGATTTCAAGCCCCCGCGTTTTTCTCCGGACGCCTTCCAGCGATGAACGGATCATGTTGATGTATTTTTCGCCCACCTCCTGGGTGGACGCGTCAATCCGGATAAACGCCAGCCGCGCGAAGGGGGGATAGCCGGTGGCCTGCCGCAGGTTTATCTCCGTTTCGTAAAACGCCTTGTAATCATGCCCCGCCGCGCAGGCGACGGAGTGATGGTCCGCGCTTTTGGACTGGACTATCACAAGCCCCGGCGCATCCCCCCGCCCCGCCCTCCCGGCCGCCTGGGTGACAAGCTGGAACGTCCTCTCTCCGGCGCGGAAATCGGGGATGTGCAGCGTGTCGTCCGCGCTTACCGCGCCCACAAGCGTTATGTTCGGGTAGTCGTGCCCTTTTGTCACCATCTGGGTGCCGATGAGTATGTCCACCTCGCCACCCCCGACAGAGCGCAATATTTTTGATCCTGCATGCCGGCCGGATGTTGTGTCCCGGTCCATCCGCGCCACCCGCGCCGCCGGGAACATCGCCTCGATGTCCTTTTCGATCCGTTCGGAGCCAAGCCCGCCGAGGAAGAAATCGGCGGAATCGCACTGGGCGCATGTTTTGGGGGCTGGCTCCTCGTATCCGCATGTGTGGCAGCGCATGGTCTTGGTGGAAATGTGGTACACGAGGCTTATCGAGCAGTTGCGGCATTCCACCACCTTCCCGCACACCCCGCACATCACATAACGCGCCGCCCCGCGCCTGTTGATGAACAGCAGCGATTGCTCCCCGCGCTCAAGCCGGACGGCAAGCTCGCTCTTTAGCCTCTCGCCAACCCCTCCGCCCGGCTCCGGCTCCACAATCTCCACCTTGGGCATGGGGCGTGCGTCTATCCTGTGGGGCAGCTCCGCCAGCGCGTATTTGCCGGAAAGCGCGTGATGATAGCTCTCCAGCGACGGCGTTGCCGAGCCGAGCGCCACGGCGGCGCCACATATCGAGCCGCGCATAATGGCCACGTCCCGCCCGTTATAACGCGGCGATGTCTCCTGTTTGTACGAGTTGTCGTGCTCCTCGTCCACAATCACAAGCCCTAGGTTTTCCACCGGGGCGAACACCGCCGACCGCGCCCCCACCACAAGCGCCGGGCCTGCCTGGGCAATGGCGCGCCATTTTTTATCGCGCTCCCCCGGCGGCATGTCCGAATGGATGATGAACGGGGCGAATCCGAGCCGGTTGTGAAACCTGTCCGCAAGAAGGTCCGCCAGCGCTATCTCCGGGGCCAGCGCTATCACCGATTTTCCGGAATCCAGCGCCTTGCGGGCGAGTGTTGCGTACACCTCCGTTTTGCCGGAGCCTGTGACGCCGTGGATGAGCGTCACGGAAAATTTTGAGGCGTCCATCCCCTCCGCCACAAGTTCGAAAGCTTTCACCTGCGCCGCGTTGAGCTCCACCGGGTTCACCTCGCGCATGGCCAAGGGCCCGGCGGCTTTCCTTTCCTTCACCTGCCTTGTGGACTGGGTGACGCGGACGAATCCCGCCGCCACGCCGGCGCTTACGATTTTTTTCATCTCGGCCGGGGTCACTTCCATATCCGCCGCCAGAAGCTCCAGCTTGCGCGATCCCCCTTTGGCCGACAGGGCGGAAAACATTAAAGCGGCGCTCTTCGAGCGTGACGAGGACGCCTCTGCCCCTTCCACGAGCAAGACCACCGTGTCCAGCTTCACGTCTCCTTTGGGCATTATCAACTGGATAACGTCCCCCGGGGGGGCATAGTAATGCCGCGCGGTCCACACCGCCAGTTTCAAAAGGTCCTCCGCCACCACAGGGGCGGGGTCTATTACGCTTATGACAGGCTTGGTCTCCACCTCCGCCTTGTTGGTGACTTTGGCGATAAGCCCGATGAGCGAGCGTTTGCCGAAAGGGACTTCCACCCTTTTGCCCGGAGCCACGCCGCCGGCAAGCCCGTCAGGGACGGAATATGTGAAAAGTGGCCGCACCGGACGCGGCACGATCACCTCGACGAAAGTTTTTTTCAAACGATGTTCCTGGTTTAATATACCAACCTTCTTTCCCCTCCTTTGCAAGGAGGGGTGGCGGCAAAGCCGCCGGGGTGGTAATCAGGACTGGATAACGTCTCGCAATTGCTTACCCCCTCGCGCATTCTGCGCTCTCCCCCTTATAAAGGGGGAGAAAAGGGCAAACCGCAAACATCCAACCCCAAATTGACACTCCGCCGCCCCGCAAATATAATCAGTCCACGTTTCGGGATTTTATCATCATCAATTTTAATCGGGTAAAGAAGTGGCGTACAAGGCCTGGTTCGAGTGTTTCAACGGCGATTGCCGCGAAAAGTACGGTCTGAACGAAGTTGTGTACAACTGCGGCCGGTGCGGATCGCTTCTGCAGGTGGTCCATGATTACGACGAAATAGCCAGGACCTCCGCCGCCCAGTGGATGCGCCTTTTCGACGAGCGCAAGAGGCGCAACCAGTGGCCATTCGGCTCGGGCGTGTGGAAGATGAAAGAATGGGTCTGCCCGGAGGTGGCGGACGAGAACGTGGTCTCCATGTACGAAGGGGAATCAAACCTTTTCTGGGCCGAACGGCTGGGCCGGGAGATCGGCGTGCCGGACCTTTGGATAAAACTTTGCGGCAACAGCCACACAGGCTCTTTCAAGGACCTGGGGATGACGGTGCTCGTCTCCATGGTCAAGCAGATGATAAGCTCCGGCAAGGAGATCCGAGCGGTGGCCTGCGCCTCCACTGGGGACACGTCGGCGGCGCTGGCGGCGTATTGCGCTTCCGCCGGGATACAGTCCATCGTGTTCCTGCCGCGCGGCAAGGTCTCCAACGAGCAGCTAATCCAGCCCATCGCCAACGGGTCGCTGGTGCTTTCGCTGGACACCGATTTTGACGGTTGCATGAAGATCGTGCAGAAAGTGGCGGAAGACAAGACGATATACCTGGCCAATTCCAAGAACTCGCTGCGCATCGAGGGGCAGAAGACGGTGTCCGTGGAGCTGACGCAGCAACTGGACTGGGACGTGCCGGACGTGGTGATAATCCCCGGGGGCAACCTTGGCAACGTTTCGGCGCTGGGCAAGGGTTTCATGCTCATGGAGAAGGTTGGAATCATAAGCAAGCGCCCCAGGATCGTGTGCGCCCAGGCGGAAAAGGCCAATCCGCTGTACCGCTATTTCAAAAGCGGGTACAAGGATTACTCGCCGATTCAAGCGGAGAGGACGTACGCCTCGGCCATACAGATTGGCGACCCGGTGTCGCTCCAAAAGGCGGTGTCCATATTAAAAGAGTTCGACGGCATCGTGGAACAGGCGTCCGAGCAGGAGCTTGCCGACGCGTGCGCCCGGGGGGACAGGACCGGTATGTACACCTGCCCGCACACCGGCGTCGCGCTGGCGGCGCTGTTCAAGCTTGTGGACCGTGGGGTGATAACCTCAAAAAGCCGCGTTGTGGTGATATCCACGGCGCACGGGCTGAAGTTTTCCAAGTTCAAGCTCGATTACCACGAGCGCGCCCTGCCGGACCTGGAAAGCCGCTATTCAAACCTTCCGGTGCATCTGCCCGCGGACGAAGACGCGGTGCGAAGAGTGCTGGACGAGAGGTTGAAGAAATAAGAAATTGCCGGCGAGACGTCGGCGCTACCTCACGACGCCGCGCGCGCGCGGTGCTTGGCCCATTCCCGCAAGGCGCCTATGTCCTCTGCCATGGTCTTGGACAATGGGACCGTTGCGCGGATGGCGTTAAGGATGTCTTCGCCTGTAAAATCGTCCCCACGGGCGAAGGCGGCGTACATGGAGTCCACCACCGCCATTTCAATCTCCGCCCCGGAAAATCCCGCCGCCGCCTTCGCCAGCGCCGCCAGGTCGAACTTTGCCGCGTCCCGCTTCCTTTTCTCCACGTGGATGCGGACGATTTCCTTACGCTCCTCCTCGCCGGGAAGGTCTATGAAGAATATCTCGTCGAACCTCCCCTTGCGAAGCATCTCCGGCGGCAGGTCGGCGATGGAGTTGGCCGTGGCTATCACGAACACCGGCTTGGTCTTCTCCTGCATCCAGGTGATGAACGTGCCGAATATGCGCGACGTCACCCCCGCGTCCGTGGCGCCGGACGATTTTATGCCGGAAAAACCTTTTTCGATCTCGTCTATCCACAGGATCACCGGCGACAGCGACTCGGCGGTGGCGATGGCGCGCCGGATGTTCTCCTCCGACGAGCCGATGTAGGAGGAGAATATCCGCCCCACGTCCAGCCGCAGCAGAGGCTGGCCCCAAAGGTTTGCCACGGCCTTGGCCGAAAGGCTCTTGCCGCACCCCTGCACGCCGAGCAGCAAAAGCCCGCGCGGCATGGGGAGCCCGAAATCCCTCGCCCGCTTGGTGAAAGCGTCCTTGCGCGACGAAAGCCATTTTTTCATCGCCGAAAGACCGCCGACGGCGTTCATGTTCTCCCGCGAATCGAAATACTCCAGCGTGCCGGACTTGCGTATAAGCTGTTTTTTCTCGAACAGGATCATGCTTATGTCGCGGCTGTCGAACACCCTGTCGGTGATCAGCGCCTTGGAGAAAATCCTTTTCGCCTCCGACACGGTGAGCCCCATCGTCGCGTTCACCACGGCGTCCTTGTCCTCCTCGGATAGCGCGGCGGACACCTTTGGATTGCGCGAGGCGAAAGCGAGTATCTCGTCCAGCACAGCGCGTATCTCATACCTGCCCGGCAAAGGCAGGTCCACGATGGTGACGTCCTTCTCCAGTTCCACCGGGATTTTCAATATGGGCGATACGATGACAAGGGTCTTTTGCGACCGGGTGAATTCCCGCACCACGTCCCGTATCTTTCGCATCACCACGTCGTTGTCCACGTAATGATGGAAATCGCGCAGCATGAACAACGCCGCCTCGTTTGACACCAGCGCCTCGTCGAGCGCGTCCGCGGCCTTTTTGGGCGATTGAGCGGAGCCGTCGTTGGCGCTTATGCTCCAGGGGATCAGCTTTTTCCCCTGCTCCGCGGCGATGGCCGAAAGGATTTTCTCCCCACGGTCCTCCTCGTGGGTGAGCAGGTATATCACCGGGTAGCGCGACTGGATAAGAAGTTTCAGTTCCGCCGTCACATCAGTCATGGATCCCATATTCAAAGCTCCAGATAATCTAAATCGCTTTTGCCGGGCTCTTGCCGCTCCGGAGCGCGCTCTTTTTGCGCAGGGGCCTTGCGCGGGGCCGGTTCCGGCGGCGGCGGGGCTTTCCTTTCCGTCATCCCCATCACTCCATAGCAGACCGCCAGCCCTTTGTTGTTCACCGCCACAAAACGGGTCCCGTCGCCCGTCATGCCGCAAAGCGCCCAGGAATCTTTCGTTTTTTCGCTCCAGAGCACGTCGCCGGACAAGTTGAGCAACGCAAGGTTGCCTTTCGGGCAGACGGCGGCAATCAAGTCCCCGTTTCTATTTATACCAAGTTTCGCCACGTAAAATCCCGGATTTATCGTGGTCATCTCCTCGCTGGACGAATTTATGACGTTAAACCCATCCTCCCCGGCTGGAAGGAATATTTTTTTGCCGGATTCGCAAACCTTCAGGTCCATGATCGGGTGGTTTATATGGAACTCCCCTGTGGGATTGGCTTGCTTATCATAAATCCCTATCCAGCCCATGGAACTGGCCAGGAACAACGTTCCGGCGCGGGAGGCGTAAACGGCGTGGGCCACAGGCTCGGGAGTGTGCACTTCGCGCAGCCGCTCGCCGGATGAGCTTATGACGAAAAACCGCCCCTTGTGGCTGGCCACCACCGCAGACTGCCCTTTCGCGCGGACAGCTATTGTCGCCCCATCCCTGTCCACCCACTTTTCCCAGTCCATCCCGCCGTCGGGACGCATGCGCGAAAGAAAACCTTCGAAAGAAAGGATAAAGACGCTCTGTCCGTCGGAGGCCACTTCGCCGTCCACCGGGGCCAGTGGCATCGGCTCGTCGTGGATCACCTTGCCTTCGGGGCCGAGCAACACCACGCTGTCCCGCCGGTCGCACAGCAACACCTCCCCCGTCTCCCCCGCCACAGAAAGGGATTCCACGGGGCGTCTGTGGGCGTGTTCCCAGAGTTTTACGACTTTTGCGATTTGGGCCATGATCCTGATTTAAAATACCGCCCCCTATTGTCCCTGACAAATCCTTGCCGCAAGTTGAGTTCGCGGTTAGACTTTATAGGTCATTCTACAAGGAAGGCGAGGATTTGGGCGGAGTATTCATCACATTCGAGGGGGTTGAGGGCTGCGGCAAAAGCACCCAGTTGACCATGCTGGGCAAAACGCTGGAAGCGCGCGGCCATCGCGTCCTTTTAACGAGGGAGCCCGGGGGATTGCCGGGGCAGTCGCCAGCGGGGGAGGCGGTGCGCCGCATCCTGCTGGATCCCGCGACGGGAGCGCTCGACCCGATGACGGAGCTTTTGCTGTTTTCCGCCGTGCGAAGGGAACTTGTCACCAAGGTGATCGCCCCGGCGCTGGAGAAAGGGATGGTGGTGATCTGCGACAGGTTCGCCGATTCCACCATGGCCTATCAGGGCTTTGGGCGCGGCATGGACAAAGATATGATAAACGATATGAACCGCAAAGTGTGCGGCGCGGTGTGGCCGTCAAGGACGGTGTTGCTGGACATGCCGGTGGAACTGGGGCTGGAACGGGCAAACGGCCGCATGAAAAGCGAAGGACGGGGTGAAGCGCGGTTTGAGGACGAGAAACTGGAATTCCACAAGCGGGTGCGCGGCGGTTTTCTTTCCATAGCGGAAAACGAGCCCCAACGGGTGCGCGCGGTGGACGCATCCCGGAGCGTGGAAGATGTGGCCGCGTCGGTGACCGGCGCCGTGGCGGATGTTTTGAATGAAAAGCGTGGCGGGACGAAATAAATATGCTCCATAAACACCGATGCCTGCCGCAGGTTTCCCCTCCTTTACAAGGAAAGCTTTGCATAATTGCTTTTATGATGCTATATTATATTACCAATAGTAATACAATATATAGCTGGAGGCGAAATGAACCGTAAATCGGGGCAGTTGGGGTTTTCAGACGCCGTTGTCGA